>JALYYX010000248.1 GCA_030946075.1 Bacteroidota bacterium
GTTGTTTCATCATCATTCAATCCTTTAAGATCGTTAAGGCTTTCAATAGCACGAATGTAAGCAACTCCACCACCGGGAACAATTCCTTCCTCAACAGCAGCTCTTGTTGCATGCAATGCATCATCAACTCTGTCTTTCTTTTCCTTCATTTCCACTTCTGTTGCAGCACCCACATACAATACAGCAACACCACCGCTTAGCTTGGCCAAACGCTCCTGTAATTTTTCTTTATCGTAATCAGATGTTGTTGTTTCTATCTGAGCTTTTATTTGATTTACTCTTGCAGTAATATCTTTCTTTTCACCTTTTCCACCAACAACAGTTGTATTGTCTTTATCAATTGTAACTGCAGAGGCTTCGCCTAAATAAGTAAGATCAGCATTCTCCAATTTGTAACCTTGCTCTTCACTGATAACAATACCTTTAGTAAGCACCGCTATATCCTGTAACATTTCTTTTCTTCTGTCACCAAAGCCGGGAGCCTTAACAGCAGCCACTTTCAGCGTACCGCGTAATTTATTTACAACCAATGTAGCAAGGGCTTCTCCATCAAGATCTTCTGCAATAATCAAAAGTGGGCGGCCACCCTGTGCAACTTTTTCAAGTATGTGAAGAATATCTTTCATGGAAGAAATCTTCTTATCATAAATTAAAATGTAAGGATTTTGCAACTCAGCTTCCATTTTTTCGCTGTTGGTTACAAAGTACGGAGATATATAACCTCTGTCAAACTGCATACCTTCAACAACATCAACAGTTGTATCTGTACCTTTAGCTTCCTCAACAGTAATCACTCCCTCTTTACCTACTTTCTGCATTGCTTCAGCAATCAATTTACCTATAGTAGAATCGTTGTTTGCGGAGATAGAAGCAACCTGTTCAATTTTATCATTGTTATCGCCAACAGATTGTGATTGCTTTTTAAGATGGTCAACAACAGCAATAACCGCTTTATCAATACCACGTTTTAGATCCATAGGATTTGCACCTGCAGCAACGTTCTTTAAACCTTCGCTGATAATTGATTGAGCAAGAACAGTAGCAGTAGTTGTACCATCCCCTGCTATATCTGCAGTTTTGCTTGCAACTTCTTTTACCATTTGTGCACCAATATTTTCAATCGGGTCTTCAAGTTCAATTTCTTTGGCAACAGTAACACCATCTTTAGTAACAGAGGGTGCACCAAATTTTTTCTCTATAACCACATTACGGCCTTTGGGGCCAAGGGTTACTTTAACTGCATTCGCCAATGTATCAACACCCTTTTTCATTTTATTGCGGGCATCAATTTCAAAAAATATTTGTTTTGACATATTTTATTAATTAGAAATCCCGAAGCATCGGGACAGGTTTAAAAATATTGATTAATTCACTTTCATTAAAATATCGGAAGCTCTCATTATCAGATAATCTTCCCCATCAAGGCTGATCTCTGTTCCGCCATACTTCCCATACATTACCGTATCACCGGCCTTTATTTGCATAGGAATTAAATTGCCGGTTTGATCAGCATATTTTCCTTTTCCCACTGCTATAACTTTACCTTTTTGCGGTTTTTCTTTAGCAGTATCCGGAATGATAATTCCCCCCGAAGTTTTTTCTTCTGCTGCATTGGGTTTTACCAAAACCCTGTCATCAAAGAGTTCAAAATTTTCTGTAGCCATAATTTAAATTGTTTATTTTTTAATTGGGTTGCAAATGTACACGAATTTTTATACCAAAGAAGTTTAATCAGATGAGATGGCAGGTATCGGTGTTTGTTGGCAGTTGTCAGTCGTCAGTATGCGACAATTTTTCATTTTATACATATTATTATTTGAAAGCTATATTTGCAGGCATTAAAGTTCTTTAGATGATAAGCAGAAGAAATATTAGAGTAAAGGTTATGCAGACACTTTACTCTATTGAATCAATGAATTATGAAACCAACCCGGGGGAGCCATTAAAAATTTTAGAAAAAAATCTGGAGCATTCACGGCAGTTATTTACTTATCTCGTATATTTTATTACAGAAATAACACGTTTTGCTGAGGTTGATGCGGCACAAAAAGCGCAAAAGCATCTGCCCACACAAGGCGATCTTAACATTAATACTAAAATTGCTGGTAATGAATTAGTTTGGAATGTACTTGCAGATAATTCTTTTAAAAAAGCAATTAATGAATACAAAGTTGAAAGTTTAATCGATAAAGAATTAATTAAAAAGATTTACCAGAGTCTTGCGGAATCTGACGTTTACAAAACATACATTTCAATACAGGCGAGAGATAAAAAATCTGAGAAAAAAATTCTTGAATATATCTTTAGTACATTAATGTTGCCTAACGAAGATTTTATAAACCACATAGAAGAAAACTTTATTCACTGGGATGATGATGCGGATATGATGGTAACGCTTATGGATAATTTTTTTCAAAAACCTTCCGCATTTAATTTTGAACAAATGCTTACCAAAGAAAAAAGGGATTTTGCTTATGAACTTTTAAATTCAGTTCTCGAAAAAAAGGATTTTACCCTCGAACTTATTAAGCCAAAACTTAAAAATTGGGATGCAGAAAGAATTGCATCACTTGATATGATACTGATGCAAATGGGAGTTTGTGAGCTTTTATATTTTGAAACTATCCCGCCCAAGGTTACCATTAACGAATATATTGATATTGCCAAAGAATACAGCACAGAGCAAAGCGGTCATTTTGTAAATGGCATTTTAGATAATATCCACAAAGAGCTTTTATCGCAGAATAAAATTCATAAGAAGAATTTTAGAAACAGTACTTTATAATACCTTTGCAAAAAAATATTAATGAAAAGATTTTTCTTAATTCTTTTATTACCCTGTTTACTGTTTGCATGCGATATAAGAAATAAAAATAAAAAAGATGTAAAAGCAAATGAGCAAACCACACAAAATTTCAAAGATTCTACATCTGTACAAATTATTGATTCAGTCTATAATTTCGGGAAAGTAACGGATGGAGAAAAAGTAGAATATAATTACCGTTTTAAAAATACAGGCAAACATCCTTTGGTAATTCTTACAGCAACAGCAAGTTGCGGATGTACAGTACCGGAAAAACCCGAAGAGCCAATCAAGCCCGGCGAAACAGGCTTTTTAAAAGTAGTATTCAACAGCAAAGGTCGTGTGGGTGACGTACACAAAACAGTTACTGTTATATCAAATGCATTTCCTGCTTTCCCGATTTTAGAATTACGCGGAGAAGTAACACCCGAATTAAAATAATTTTACTAACATAAAACATACACGATGAACTTAGCAATGGTTTTTTTAATGATGGGGCAAAATGATAAAGGTGGCGGAGGTTTTCAATTTGTTTTTATAGGATTGATGATCCTTGTTTTTTGGATGTTCATGATTCGTCCGCAGGCTAAAAAAGCAAAACTCCAAAAAAACTTTTTACAAAATCTTCAAAAAGGAGATAAAGTAGTAACCATAGCCGGTATACATGGAACGGTAAATAAAGTAAATGACGATGGCACAATGCAACTGGAAATAAACCCAGGCAGTTATATTAAAATAGAAAAAAGTGCAGTAAGCATGGAGTGGACAGCGAATATAAATAAACCGGCAGCTGAAGTGAAGAAATAAGTACTCTCTTTTGATAATTGAATCCGAAATTCGAAATATTACATTCGGGATTCGGATTTTTTATTTTTGATTAAATGCTTAAAATAGGATTAACAGGAGGGCTCGGCAGTGGCAAAACCACAGTGGCAGCCATTTTTGAAGTACTTGGTATGCCGGTGTATTATGCTGATGATGCATCTAAAAAAATAATGAACGAAAATAAAAACGTAAAGGCAGCTGTGCAAAATGCCTTTGGAAATAGAGTTTATCCTAACGGAAAATTGGACAGAAAACTTCTTGCAGAAAAGGTTTTTAAAGATGAAAAAAAACTACAGTTACTAAATTCAATTGTTCATCCTGCAACTTTACAGGATGCAAATGAATGGATAAAAAAACAACAATCTATTTATATAATAAAAGAAGCTGCTTTGATATTTGAAAGTGGTTCAAATAAAATGCTGGATTATGTGATTGGCGTAAAAGCCCCGTTACAACTGCGTTTGCAAAGAGCCATGGAAAGAGATAATATCTCAAAAGATCAGGCTATGACAAGAATAAATAAGCAAATGAATGAAGAAAAAAAAATGTCTCTATGTGATTATATAATTATAAATGATGAACAACAAATGCTAATTCCACAGGTATTGGCATTGCATGAAAAATTTTTACACCTTAACAAAAAATAATATGAAAGCAATAAATATAGCCGAGAAATTTTCTTTATTCACAGATTATTATAATCCGAGAATTATTGGCGAATTAAACGGACAGTATGTAAAAGCGGCAAAGCTGAAAGGAGAATTTACCTGGCATTCTCATGAAAATGAAGATGAATTATTTCTTGTAATAAAAGGGATACTCAAAATTGAATTTAGAGATAAAACAGTGGAAATAAAAGAAGGAGAATTAATAATTGTGCCGAGAGGAACAGAACATAAACCAGTCGCTGATGATGAAGTGCATATCTTACTTTTTGAACCCATAAGCACTTTAAATACCGGAAATGTTGAAAATGAATTTACAAAATCAAGGTTACAAAAATTATAGTTCATTTTAATTTCACTAATCCTTCTTTAATTCTTTTAAATCCCTCTTCAATATTTTTCATACTGTTAGCAAAAGAAATTCTTATACATTTTTCATTTCCAAAAGCTTTGCCTGTAACAGTTGAAACGTGGGCCTCATTAATTAAATACATACAAAGATCATCGGAGTTTTTTATAACAGCATCACCATACTTTTTACCAAAGTATTTATCTACTTCCGGAAAAACATAAAAAGCTCCATCAGGCTCAGTGCATTTTATTAGCGGAATTTCTTGCAGCAATTCCATTACTTTTTCTTTTCTTTTCTTAAATTCAACTATCATTTTTTTGGTTTCATCCAAACCATCATTTAGTGCTGTGATACCGGCTCTTTGTGCAATAGTGTTGGTTCCGCTTGTAATTTGTCCCTGAATTTTTTCACATGCTTTAGCAACTTCCGGAGAGGCAGCGGAGTACCCAAGCCTCCATCCCGTCATAGCAAATGCTTTACTAAAACCATTTACAATTATCACTCTTTCTTTTATATTTTCAAACTGGGCAATGCTGTTGTGCTTTCCTGCAAAATTTATGTACTCATAAATCTCATCGCTGATTATAAAAATTCGTGGATATTTTTCAAACACCTTTGCCAAGGCGTGCAATTCTTCTTTTGTATAAACAGCACCCGTGGGATTACATGGAGATGAAAAAATAAAAAGTTTTGATTTATAAGTAATAGCGTTCTCTAATTCTTCGGCAGTTATTTTATAATCATTTTCCATTTTGGCATTTATAAATTTTACCGTTCCTTTCGCAAGCCCTGCAATTGCTGAATAACTTACCCAATAAGGCGTTGGAATAATTACTTCATCATCCTCATCAACAACACTTAATACTGCATTCGCTATGCTCTGCTTTGCGCCGGTACTAACTATAATTTGCTCCGGCAAATAATCTAAACCATTATCTCTTTTTAATTTATCACTTATGGCCTGCCGTAACTCAGGATAACCTGCTACAGGAGGATAATGGCTCCAGTTATCATCAATCGCTTTTTTTGCAGCATCTTTAATATACTGCGGAGTATCAAAATCAGGTTCACCTAAACTGAGATCAATAATATCAATTCCGGTTGCACGCAAGGCTCGGCAAAGCTTAGCCATTTTTAAAGTTTCCGGCTCAGTAAACCTTGATAAAATTGATGAAAGCGGCATGGAATTATTTTTTTAAAGAAAACAAAAATAGTTTTTACATGTATATGGAAAAGAAAACTTTATTTGTCATATACCATTTTAATTGAAGAAAGATCAGGATAGTGATTTCGGTTTCTGTTTGCATCATAATCATAAATAACCTTTCCAAGATTTTTCATGAAAGGATAACCAATGTTTTCATAATCGTATTTATCATCATTCATAACTCCATCTTTATTACAATAAATTTCTGCTGATAAAAAGAATTCTATTTTTTTATCAAAGTCAACTACGTAGGCTATATCAATCATCTGGCCGTAGGCATCTCCTATCTTATTAAATATTCTTATGTTTTTAGGAAGGCTGCCTTTTTGTGCACCATACAATAAAAATTTTCCGTATGCATCCTGATAATTAGCCGAATCATAAGGCGGGTAAAGGGTTTCAGGAGGAAATTGCGACATGTATTGATACAGAAATTTATAATCATCAGGCGTAAGATTAAACCGCTGTGCAGGCAATACTGTATTTGGAAAAATTACACTTCTTAAAATATTATGAAGATCTTCCAGGCTTATCCTGTTTTTTTTTGAAAAATTCATTGGGACATTTATCAACTGGTTTCCGCTCATGTATGCATCTCCTAGTGAATCATTTCTTGCTGCATATTTTGTTTGATTAAATGCCATGGGTTGCTCATATAAAACATTGTTGTTAGCATCTAAAAATTTTATGGGATTCGTATGTCGATTCTCATCTTCACTCAGTGCAATTTGCAGGCGATGCAGTATTTGTGCATCTTCATAACCTTTTTTGTGTAACTGCTCATTTAAATACTCCTGCCCTAAAAATTCGTAAAGCCTGTTCATTGCATCATTATCACTAACAAGAAAAATCTTTTTAATGTAGCTGGCAATTGTTGGCCTTCCATCTGCAGTAAGTGGATCATTATAAACAGCAGTCTGACCACTATATCCTGCATCTGTAATCATGGTTGTATTTCTGTTAATGCCTTTGTCTTTTAATTCATTTAATCTTTGCAAAGCAAGCAATGCTGTTGGCAACTTAACTGTAGAGGCAGGATAAAAATATCTTGCCGGATTTACATTAAAATAATAGTTAGTGAGTTTGGGTAAGTTGTTTTTTCCTCTGTCTATTTGTGTATAAATAATTTGAACATTCCAATCTTTTCTATGTTGTAAAATACTGTCGAAATACTGAGGGTTTTGTTTTAATAAACTTTCCAAAAAAGCATCTGTTTTAGTACCATCCGGCATTACAACTGTTGGTGGCTTGGCTGGTTCAATTATTTGAGAAGTTGTTATTTTTTTCACAGGATTACAGGAATTAAATACACTTGCAAATAGAAAAACTAAGCAAATTCTTGCAGGAATATATTTCATGCCACCAAAAATATACAAAACAAAGTCCCAAAAATCAATTTCGCATATTTTAGTAAGCAATCCCTTGGCACAAAATGAATGTAAAAGTTCAATTATGGCTGGTTAATTTACACATCAAAACACTATCTTTGCCCGCCGTTCTAAAAAACTAACTGTGGAACGGACGAACTTTTAAAATATACTACATGAAACTGAAAGGTTTGGTTTGGTTTTTTACCATCACACTGATAATTATTTCTCTATTTCAATTGTCTTTTACATGGGTTGTTAACAATCATGAAAACGCTATGAAGACCAGGGCAGAGAAAATGGTAAAAGTGAGCAACCCCGGTGTTAAGGGTGAAGAAAAAGATGATCTGGTAAAAGCGAAATTCATTCATTTGTTGGATAGCACAAAAGACAAACCAATTTATCCAATCCTCGGTACTACTTATCAAACCTGCAAGGAAAGAGAATTAAATCTTGGACTGGACCTTCAGGGCGGTATGAGTGTAACAATGGACGTAAGTCTTGAAGGATTGATAAAATCCTTAAGCAATAACCCAAAAGATCCGCAACTTTTAAATGCATTAAGTCTTGCCACTAAAAATAAAGTTAACAGCAGCACAGATTATATCACATTATTCGAACAGGCATTTCAGCAACAAAACGGAACCGGTAAATTAGCCTCCCTATTTGCAGGTGCAGGAAAAAATATTAAAGTAACTGATAATGATGACAATGTTGCTGACCAAATAAGAACCATTTCAAAAGGTGCAATTCAACAAACGTATAAAATATTATTAAAGAGAATTGATAAGTTTGGCGTTGCTCAACCCAATATTAATCTTGATGAGGTTAAAGGAATTATCACTGTTGAACTTGCAGGAGTTACCGATCCTGAAAGAGTTAGAAAATATTTGCAATCATCAGCCAATCTGCAGTTTTGGGAAGTGTATAATATTGGGGAGATAGGAAAAAATATCGAAGATGCGGATAAGGCATTACAGAATTATTTGAACGGAGTTGCACCGGATACCACAAAAAATGTAAAGGACACTTCTAAAAATGCAAAGGATACTTCTAAAAGTTTACTTGCCAAAAATGATAAGCCTTTATTGAATGCCATTCATTTCATAGGTCCGCAACAAGATAAAAGCGGAAAGCAATTATATGCTGCTGCAATTGCCAATATAGAATTAAAAGATACTTCCAAGGCAAATCAATATTTAAGTCTTGAAGTGGTAAAAAATAACTTTCCTTCAAACCTGAAATTTTTGTACGGTGTAGAAGAAAAAGATGAAAAGAGCGGAAGAAAATATGTTTCGCTATATGCTATAAAAACTTTACCAGGTACGGATAAAGCAAAACTTGAAGGTGATGGTGTTGAAGATTCAAAGCAGGACTTTGATGACAGGGGACGGCCTGCTATAAAAATGCAGATGACACCATCAGGCAGCAGGATTTGGGCAAAGATGACAGGAGATAATGTGGGGAAACCAATTGCAATTGTTCTGGATGATGTGGTTTATTCTGCCCCGAATGTAATTGGTGCTATTGAAGGCGGTAATTCTGAAATAAGCGGAAACTTTACTGTTGAAGAAGCTCAGGATCTGTCAAATATTTTAAAATCCGGAAAATTGGATGCACCTGCAAAGATAGTGCAGGAGCAAATTGTAGGGCCTACACTTGGTAAAGAAGCGGTTAATGGCGGAGCAAAGGCATTTGCCATTTCATTCCTCGTAATTTTTGGATTAATGTTACTGTATTATAACACAGCGGGATGGGTTGCAAACATTGCATTGATATTAAACTTACTTTTTACCATCGGTATTTTAAGCGCCTTGCAGGCTACTCTTACCGCTGCCGGTATTGCGGGTTTAGTACTTACTATTGGTATGGCGGTAGATACAAACGTAATTATTTTTGAAAGAATTAAAGAAGAACTAACACGTGGAAAAAGTTACGTACAGTCAGTTAATGATGGTTACAAACGTTCGCTGGCGCCGGTTATTGATGCTCACGTTACTACTTTTTTAACTGCAGCAATCTTGTTTTATTTTGGATTAGGGCCAGTACTTGGTTTTGCAAC
>JALYYX010000055.1 GCA_030946075.1 Bacteroidota bacterium
ATATTCTCTTTGGGAAATTCAATTATTGCATGTTCATCTTTTTCTCCATAAGCATCCGCAGGTAAAATATTTATTGTTTTCTTTTCGCCAACCTTCATGCCCGGCATTGCATCATCAAACCCTTTTATCATTTGCCCTGCACCAACTGTAAACTCAAGCGGCTCCCGGCCTTTGCTTGAATCAAATTGTTCACCATTGGTTAGCTTTCCTGTATAATGAACTTTCACTTTATCACCTTTTTTTGCTTGTTCCATATTTCTTCTTTTTAAATTTTGTTAGTCAACATTTGTACCAAATAATTAGGGCTGTCATCCTGCGTAATTCTATTTAACATCAGTCCCGGCTATCACTGCAAGTCCGGCACAAAACCCAACTCACACACCTTCACCGGGCTTTTCGTTTTTATCCGGCAGCTTTTCATCAAATGAATAAATTAACTACAATCCGTCTTTGCGAGGAGCTATAAAAAATTTTCAATTATAATTCTTTTTCTCTGCGCCGAAGCAATCTACTATTAAACATTACTATAAGATTGCTTCACCTAAGTTTATAGCATTTCGTTTGCTTCT
Source organism: Bacteroidota bacterium (assembly GCA_030946075.1). Classification (GTDB taxonomy): domain Bacteria; phylum Bacteroidota; class Bacteroidia; order Chitinophagales; family Chitinophagaceae; genus Ginsengibacter. Next base: position 570 of record JALYYX010000055.1, read on the forward strand.
TTTTTATTGCAGGCTCGCAAAGACGTAGATTTTTTAGTATAAGAAAACCTTCTTGGTTTCTGTTAACTTAATGACATTGTCCGCAGCTTTTGAATATCAGAATGATTCAGCATACCTCAATTCGTCTTTGCGAGGCGCACTATTATTTACAGCTTATAATATTTTCTCTGCGCCGAAGCAATCTACTATTAAACTGTACCATGAGATTAATGAAACAAAAAATTAAAAATACGAACGATGATAAGAAAATATTCTAATTACCGCTTTATTTGCTTTATTCAATAGGTTGTTGAGTTAATTCATTCTCTTCACCACGGTCGTCATCAAGCTCTGCTGTCATTGTTCTATCAACATCTGCCTCAATTATTCGCTTTTTCATTTCTTTACTGAGTGCTTTTGCACGTTGATGAAAAAATTTATCATAGTCATCTTCCCAAACACCAAATGTGTCAAGATCGTTAATCAAATGTGTTTTCATGGTGTCATTTAAATCCTTATTGTGTTTACTAAATTTTCGCATATAAACTGACGGGGCTTTTGCTCCTATTTCTCTTTTGTTTAAAAAATCATCAACTATTGTAATGTTTAAAATGTGGTTAATCGAATAATAGTCCCAATCTGTCATTTGCAAATATGCTTTGGGAAAGAAGTGGTGATAATTCTTACTAGTTGCAATTTTTAGAGTGTTATTAGTAATACTTACAATGCCATTGTTATCGAAAGATTTTGGTTGTTGATAAGCATAGAGTGAAAGAATTGCTTTGATGTAACTACGACCGGCACTAAACCATCCATTATCTTCAATAAATTCTGATGACGTATTTACTGCCCAATCATAACGTGGCAACTCGCCTGACAATATAGTATCGATTCTTTTTATATCCTGGGCAATTTTACTTTCAACTGCTGAGGAATACCGAGTTCCAAATGCCACACGCCAAAAAAAGTCCTGTAAATATTTTTGCTTATGGCCAGTTGGTCGGTCTTTATGATGATAAAAGAAATAGGCAAAAGGAACTATTAGAGCATTATAAGGTAAAAGTTGAGAAACAGGAATTCGGTAAAATCCTATAAAATATTCAACTGCACTTTCAATAGCTGAGACCGTATAATCCCAAATATCTATGAATTTCCTTTTATCAATTTTAAGTATAGTTTTTCGTTTGCATTCTTTTTCAAGCAGAATGGAAACTGTTTGTAAAACAGTTGCATCAGAAATTGTTTCATAATTCCTTTCTATTAACCTTTCAATTAATTCATCATATTTTTCTTTTAGGTCGAAATTTCTATCGGCATCAAAGGTTTTTGCAACCATAATTTCAAACACAGTTAATGGTTTTCCGCCTTCATTAATTCGTGTAAAAATTTCGGTTGCAATATCTAAAGCTGCATCTCTAATTAAAATAATTGAATAGTTATATGCTTCAACTCTGGTTTTATAGTCTTGAAGCTTTGCATGATATTTTTCTTCATATTTAAAAAGAAACGTCAAGGGGCCATAAAGTAAATCAGATACACGAATTAATGCTTTTTCATTGGTTTCAATATCAATAGCTCCTGTTTTTTCTCTTTCTATAATTTTATATTCTTTTGCATCATATAAATTATAAATATCGCCTTCCTCATCCACTTCAAATTGCACCAATGGTTCTCCTTTTTTATTTATTTTTACAACCTTTCCCAAAAACCATCCTTCTTCATAATAATCCGATTCTTCAAAATAGGCATTTACTTTATCGCCAATTTGAGGCTCAACAGTTCTTTTTCCTGAAATGACAATATCATCATCTTCACTAGCATCAAGATTAATATACATTTCGTTATAATCTTCAATTTTTCCTTCGTCTCTTTCAATTTTTATTCCTTTAAGTGTTGCAAATAAACTTGTCAATCGTTGTTGCCCATCCAATACATAATCAATAAAGTCTCCATCATTTGGTTCCGGTAATATTGCATTACCTAAATTTCTTACTGAACGAAGTCGTTCTTTTGTTTTCCAAAAAATAAAAGTCCCTATAGGATACCCTTTGACTATGCTGTCTAAAAGTTTTGCTGATTTTTTTATGTCACAAACAAAGTC
>JALYYX010000064.1 GCA_030946075.1 Bacteroidota bacterium
AAATGGTGTAACTGAAATTCTAAAAGAATCTCAACCTCCCTCTACTTTGGAGAGGGAGATTGAGGGTGAGGTTATGAAGGCGAAAGAGAAATATGAGAAATTATTGTCTCCTCTCTGCAAAAAATTACTTGATGAATGGGAACCAACAAAAAACAGTTATCAAAAAGAATTTTTTGAATACGATGTAAGAGGAAAAATAATAAAACTGCCTTTGTATTTTGAATCATTGTCTCATTCAAAAATTCCAAAAATAGCTATTCCAAAATTTAAAGACTGGGGAGATATTTTAAAATGGAGTTTGCAGGAAAATTTTCCCGGAGAGTTTCCTTACACAGCAGGCGTGTTTCCTTTAAAGCGGCAGGAAGAAGACCCTACAAGAATGTTTGCAGGAGAAGGCGGACCCGAAAGAACTAACAGGCGTTTTCATTATGTAAGTATCGGCCAGCCTGCAAAGCGCCTCAGCACTGCATTTGATAGCGTTACTTTGTATGGCGAAGATCCTGATCCACGCCCCGATATTTATGGCAAAGTTGGTAACGCCGGCGTGAGTATTGCAACAGTTGATGATGCAAAAAAATTGTATAGTGGCTTTGATCTTTGCGATGCAAAAACTTCTGTAAGCATGACGATCAATGGTCCTGCCCCAATGTTACTGGCTTTCTTTTTAAATGCAGCTATTGATCAGCAATGCGAAAAATATATCATTGAAAATAATTTAAGAGAAGATATCAATAAACTTATCGAATCAAAATATGATATTAATTCTTTACCAAAATATCTTGGAGTAAATGGTAAGCCAGTGCGTCCGGAGAATAGAGAGCTTGACATCTCTCCCTCTCTTTTGGAGAGGGAGTCGGAGGGTGAGGCCGGGGCTTTGCCTGTCGGGAATGATGGACTGGGATTACGTTTGCTTGGGCTTTCGGGTTCTGATGTTTTACCAAAAGAAATATATGAGCAGATAAAAGCGAAGGCACTATCAACAGTTCGGGGAACTGTTCAGGCAGATATTTTAAAAGAAGACCAGGCGCAAAACACTTGTATTTTCTCAACAGAGTTTGCATTAAAATTAATGGGTGATGTGCAGGAATATTTTATTCAGAAAAAAGTTAGAAATTTTTATTCTGTTTCCATAAGTGGCTATCATATTGCTGAAGCTGGCGCCAATCCTATAACACAGCTTGCCTTTACATTAAGTAACGGTTTTACTTATGTAGAATATTATTTAAGCCGCGGAATGAACATTGATGATTTTGCTCCGAATCTTTCTTTTTTCTTCAGCAACGGAATGGATCCCGAATATTCTGTTATTGGTCGGGTTGCACGCAGAATTTGGGCAAAAGCAATGAAACATAAATACAATGCAAACAGCCGTAGTCAAAAATTAAAATACCACATACAAACAAGCGGAAGAAGTTTGCATGCGCAGGAAATTGATTTCAATGATATACGAACAACGTTACAGGCATTATATGCCATTTACGATAACTGCAACAGTCTTCATACAAATGCTTATGACGAAGCCATAACAACACCAACTGAAGAAAGTGTTCGCCGTGCAATGGCAATACAACTCATTATAAACAGAGAATTGGGAACAGCAAAAAATGAGAATCCAAATCAGGGAAGTTTTTTGATTGAAGAAATGACTGATCTTGTAGAAGACGCTGTGATGGCTGAGTTTGAAAGAATATCAGAACGCGGCGGCGTGTTAGGTGCAATGGAAAGAATGTATCAAAGAAATAAAATTCAGGAAGAAAGCCTTTATTATGAAACACTAAAGCACACCGGAGAATTTCCAATCGTAGGTGTAAATACATTTTTAAATAAAGCAGGATCACCAACAATTTTACCGCAGGAAGTTATAAGAAGCACCACAGAAGAAAAAGAATTTCAGATAAATACTTTGAATGCGTTTAAGGAAAGACATAAAGATAAGAATGAAGAAATGTTGAAACACCTGCAACAGGTTGCCGTGAATAATGGAAACTTATTTGAAGAATTAATGGAGACTGTAAAATTTTGTTCTCTTGGTGAGATAACTCATGCACTATATGAAGTAGGCGGGCAATACAGGAGAAATATGTAAAATGAATGGACAAAAAAAAGCACCGCAAGTGCAGTGCTTAAAAAAAATATTGTTTTAATTAATGAAGCTTTCTGGTATACTCATCTAATCTGATAATCTTACTATCTTTTAATTGAAGATCATCCACAAAGTCTGCCGAATCCTTATTGCCTTTCATATCCTCCCACTTTTGTCTGTACCAGAGGGTAACCCATTCCTGTTTTTTATCTTTTGATACTACAGATTCCCAGTCGCTCATTTTTACATCCATGCTTTTGTAATCATTCCTCATTTTTGTAAGCCAGGTAACCAAACTATCATGTGATACTTTTTTATCCAACCCGTCAAATTGTAAATGAACTGAATCGCCAAAATATTTTGCAGATTCTACCACATTTCCATCCTGAAAAGCTTTAACAGCATTTAATACTGTCATAGTGTTGGCTGAATTTCCCATATCCCAATTATCCGGATGGTCTATCTTGTAAGGATAATTTAATGTGGCAGATGAAGTGGTAGTTGTTGCTGTTGAGTCTTTCATTGCATCTTTGTTTGTTCCCTGGTCGTTGCAGGAAAAAGCAATCCCTGTTAAAAAAAATAAGATCAATCTTTTCATAATTAATTTTTTAAAATAATAAATAAATAATACAGGTGATTACGGAAAGCAGATTCTTTTGGTGTGAGGCAGAGAGCAAGATAGTAAAAGGAAATTACAATGCAAGAAAGGCTTTAAATTATCATAATACAAAATTTTTAATCTGGTTTTAGAAGTTGCCTGTATCTATCTTTGAGTTACATTTTTGTGATATAACCCAATAATTGGCTTTTTTGAGTTATATTCGATTAATGTAACCCAAAAATAACTTGACCCATCTTCCCTTAAATATTGATGTAGAAACTAAATCAGTGCTGCGAAAAACTGCACTGGCACATAAAGCACTTGCAGAGTTAAAAGGCGTTATTAATGCTATTCCTAATCAAAATATTTTGCTGGAAACACTTACGCTTAGTGAAGCAAGGGAAAGTTCTGCGGTAGAAAATATTATCAGCACTTTTGATGAGATATATCAAAGCTCTTCTATAATTCAGCAATTTGTAACGCCTGCCGCAAAAGAAGTTCACATGTACGCAAGGGCACTGAACAAAGGTTTTCAGCTTGTTTCTAAACATGGTTTGCTTACTGTCAATTATATTCTACAGATTCAAAAAGAGATTGAACAAAATACTGCAGGTTTTAGAAAAATGCCAGGCACTAAATTACTAAACGATAAAACGGGTGAGGTGGTTTATAGGCCCCCCCAAGATCATTCAACAATTCTTTCATTAATGAGGAACCTGGAAAAATTTATTAATGAGGACGAAATGATGGAGGCTGATCCGCTTGTGAAAATGGCTATAATACATCACCAGTTTGAAAGCATTCATCCTTTTTATGATGGTAACGGACGCACAGGCAGGATCATCAATATTCTTTATCTTATTAAAAAAGAATTACTCCATCTACCTGTTTTATATTTAAGTCAATACATTATTAGGAATAGGAATGAATACTATAGATTGTTGCAGCATGTAAGGCAAACAAATGAATGGGAACAGTGGATTTTATTTATGCTCGATGGAATTGAGAAGACAGCCAAAGAAACAATGCAGGTGATAGATGAGATAAAAAGATTGATGCAGCAATTTAAGGAAAGAATAAAAAAAGACATGCCTAAGATATATAGCCAGGATCTTTTAAATAATTTTTTCAGATACCCTTACACGAAAATTGAATACCTGCAAAGTGACTTAAATATCAGTCGTAACACTTCCATAAGATATTTAGAAGCATTAGTGAAAACTGGTTTGTTGGTGAAGCAAAAAAAAGGCAGAGATAACTTTTACATCAACCAATCGTTATTCAATCTGTTATCAGGAAAAAAAGAAGTGTCTAATATCATTTCTCCTAAAACGCAAAGCAAAAAAAATTCTGGTCAATCAAATACTATTAAAAAACTTTGCAATGCTATCAAACAAAAAAGGCTCATAAAATTTTATTATGAAAGCACCACTAATAAACGTAATGACTGGCGGATTGTTGAGCCTTATGTTGTCGGCATAAAAGAAAATGGGAAAGGAAATATTTTTTTGGCAGGCTGGTTTAGGCCCACAGATGCTCAATTAAAAAATAAACAAATTCCTGACATGCGGCATTATCTTATTGACTCAATTAATAAGCTTGAAATATTACCTCAAAAATTTAAAGAACTTAAAGTTGAATCTCACATTGTAAAAAAAACTCCTTCAATTGAAGTTATATGCTGTGTATCTTTTAAATAAAATTTTATGAAAACTTCTATCAGTATTTTATTTTTATTTTTCTTTATTTCCTGTTCGTTCAATAAATATGCAGTTACTAATAAAAGTTATAAAAAACAGGTAAGAGCATTTGCCAAAACAATAAGCCAATTTCCATTAATGGATTCTATTTCAACTTCACATGAATTTGTTGGCACAACCAACATGGGTATGCGTAAACCCAATTTTGTAATCATTCATCATACAGCGCAAAACAGCTGTGAGCAAACATTACAGACGTTTACACTTCCACGTACGCAGGTAAGCGCTCATTATGTAATTTGTAAAGATGGCACTATTCATCACATGCTAAATGATTATTTACGGGCATGGCAAGCAGGAATAAGCAAGTGGGGAAATGTAACCGATGTAAATTCAGTATCTATAGGGATTGAAATTGATAACAATGGCTTTGAACCTTTTACTGAATCACAAATAAATAGTTTGCTTATCTTACTCGGCGCTCTTAAAAAAAATTATTCAATTCCGGCTGCAAATTTTATTGGGCACTTAGATATTGCTCCAAAACGCAAGGTAGATCCGAGCACATATTTCCCATGGAAATCCCTTGCTGATAAAGGATTTGGATTATGGTATGATGATACTACCAAAGTTGTTGTTCCGCAAAATTTTGATCACATACTTGCGCTAAGAATTATCGGCTATGATGTTAAAGATACTTCCGCAGCAATAGGATCTTTTAAAAGGCATTTTGAAGCTGATACAACAACCAGCAGGATTAATGACCGGGATAGAAAAATTCTTTATAACCTTAGTAAAAAATAT
>JALYYX010000077.1 GCA_030946075.1 Bacteroidota bacterium
AATAATTTATTTTCTGCAAACACATCGCTTTTGCTTAATAAATTCATGAGGGTTGATTTACCAACATTTGTATAACCCACCAATGCTACACGAATAAATTCACCCCTATCCTTTCGTTGTGTGAATGCCTGCTTATCTATTTCTTTCAATCTCCTGCGAAGCAAACTTATTTTTTCGTTTACAATCCGCCTGTCTGTTTCAATTTCAGTTTCACCGGGCCCACGTGTACCAATACCACCACCTAATCTTTCAAGGTGTTTCCACATCCCTTTTAATCTTGGTAAAATATATTGGTATTGTGCAAGCTCCACCTGCACTTTTGCCTGTGCTGTTTTTGCCCGGGAGGCAAAAATATCAAGAATTAAATCTGACCGGTCAATGGTTTTTACCTGTAATTCTTTTTCGATATTAGTGATTTGGGAACCGCTTAATTCATCATCAAAAATGGCTAATTCAATATCTCTGCCGTGAATATATTTTTTTACTTCTTCTAATTTACCTTTGCCAATAAAAGTTCTGCTATCAGGGTGTGGCAATTTTTGAGTAAATCTTTTAACTGTTTTTGCTCCTGCAGTTTCTGCTAAAAAAGCAAGCTCATCAAGATATTCGTTAACCTCATATTCTGTTTGATCTTTATTTATCAACCCTATTAATACTGCATTAATTTCACCTTGTACAATGCGTTTCTTTTCTATCAAATTAAAAAATATTTATAATGCAAAAATAGCTACAGATAAACTTAGAGATAAATAAAAAGCGAACTGTAAAAGTCCGCTCCTTTTTCTTTTAAATAATTTTTTTATAATCCACTTAATGTTATCCCTATCTGGTAAAGTTTTATAGGTGGGCCTGCAATATCTTTTATTACATTATTTAACTGAAATGCGCCAAATAATGAAAAAATGCCATATCCAACTCTTGCCGTAGCCATAAATCTTGTGCTATTAAAAAAAGTTTTACTGCTTTCCTTTTCTGTATAGGTACTAATTGTTGCTCCGTTTTTATTTTGCAATTCCTTACCCTTGGTATGTGCGTTTATTAGTGTACCAACTTTACCGCCAAGTGCTATCTTCCAACTTTTAGAAGGATCCGATGGGTTGGAAGAATACCTAAACTCCAGCGGAATTTCTAAATAGGATAAGGATAACTTATATTTTTTAAAATGGTTTGTAGAATCAACTGCGGTGAAAGGGAGTTTGGTGGCAGTAGACTTTAGATCAACATTCATTGTTTTAAAGGTTATGTTACTGCTGCCAACACCAATTCCGATACCTAAACTATATTTCGGATTTGTTTTAAACGGCTTATCAGTCATTAAATAAATATTTAATCCACGTGAAAAACCCTTCTGGTGGCGACTTATACTATCAGGCATTCCAGTCCAGTGGTCTGATGAAAGCTGAATCATTAAATGATCGGCGGGACGATTGCTTATATCAATTTTTTTAGAGAGCTTTTTAGAAACATTATCCTGAGCATAAATTCCGGTAAATAAAAAAGAAGTAATGGCAAGTAAAATAATTTTCTGCATAAGTAATTTTGAGGCCACAAAATAAACGTTAATATTTTTAATGAAAGGTTAAATAGAATAAAGATTAGAATATTATAGAAAACTATTTTTATCTCATCCAACATCGCTCCATCTTAATCAACCTTTATTATATTTGCATCCCCTCATTAATTATGAGCGGGCCTATAGCTCAGTTGGTTAGAGCACCTGACTCATAATCAGGTGGTCCCAGGTTCAAGTCCTGGTGGGCCCACTTTTCAGTAGTAGCAAGCTTATAAACTCAGTGTTTATAGGCTTTTTTGTTTTAGAAAAGGTATCAAAAAAGGTAACATACCTGTTTTAAAAAAGGTAACAATTTTACCTACCTTCTTTAAGTTATTTTAATCTCAAGTTCCTGCTTGAATTTCTTCACATTTAAAACATTCAAGTATGAGTAACAACATCAAAATCCTATTCTGGATTTACAAAGCAAGAGTAAATAAATCTGGCTCAGCACCCTTAATGGTTAGGATTAACTATAAAGGACAAAGAGTGCAGTTTTCTACAGGACAATTCATTCCTTTAAACAAATGGGACAGGTTAAAGGTCAGAGTCCGTGGAAAGGATGAAAATGCCCATCAAATCAATAGCTATATTCAAAATACATCCAATTCAATAAGGGGCATATTTAATGAGCTGTTGCAGAAGGAGGAAGTGAATCTTTTCGAATTATTGAATAGGTATTCTGGTAAAAATGAATCCAGTG
>JALYYX010000078.1 GCA_030946075.1 Bacteroidota bacterium
CAGTTGCCACAGGGCGTATTGAAAGAGGAAGAATTAAAGTAGGTGAGGCAGTTGAAATTGTAGGTTTAATGGAAAAGCCATTACAATCTGTAGTTACAGGTGTTGAGATGTTTAAAAAACTATTGGATGAAGGTGAAGCAGGAGATAATGCTGGATTGTTGTTACGTGGTATTGAAAAGAACCAGATACGCCGTGGTATGGTACTTTGTAAGCCGGGTTCAATTACTCCGCATACTGAATTTAAAGGTGAGGTTTACGTATTAAGCAAAGAAGAAGGCGGACGTCATACTCCATTCTTCCAAAAATATCGTCCTCAGTTTTACTTCCGTACAACGGACGTTACAGGTGAAGTAGAATTAGCAGCAGGAACTGAAATGGTAATGCCGGGTGATAACACCAACCTTACTGTTAAGTTGATACAGCCAATTGCGATGGAAAAAGGATTGAAGTTCGCAATTCGTGAAGGTGGCCGTACAGTAGGAGCAGGACAGGTTACAGAAATTTTAAAATAAGGCCCACCTAAATCCTCCCAAAGGGAGGACTTTTGGAAAGGTTTTCATAAATTTGTAAAGTACTTATGCAGAGATGCCTAAGTACTTTGTTTTGTAAACAGTTCTTTAAATTATTGAAGTCTTTAAAGCCTTCCCTTCGGGAAGGTTTGGATGGGCTTTACGGGCATAGTTCAATGGTAGAATAGAGGTCTCCAAAACCTTTGATCAGGGTTCGAATCCTTGTGCCCGTGCGGTGAACGTTTAAGGTTTAAAAACGTTTAAAGGTTTGTGTAAAAAATTTCAATACATAACCTTAAACCTTAAACCTTAAACCATTAAACGTTTTCATTATGAATAAAATATCAGCATACATCAGGGATTCCTATAAAGAAATGGGAGAGAAAGTAACCTGGCCCAATTGGGAGCAATTACAACAATCTACCATGATAGTTTTAGTGGCAACATTATTTATAACCGCTATTGTTGGCGTTATGGACTTTGGAATTAACGGAGTATTAAAATTCATTTATTCTTTATTTAAATAATATGGAAGAAACAACTAATATAGAAGAAACAAAGGTTGATGAGGGCACTTTGTCTGAAGGGCAGGAAGTTGTAGTTCCTGCATCACTTGAGCCCGAAGCCCCTGCCGGAAAAGAAAGTAAATGGTATGTGTTGAGGGTTGTAAGTGGAAAGGAGCGTAAAGTAAAAGAGTATCTGGATAAAGACGTTATTCGTAATGGATGGGATAAGATTGTAAAGCAAATATTTTTACCTGTAGAGAAAGTGTATAAGGTTCAGAATGGTAAAAAAGTGATGAGAGAAAGGAATTTTTATCCTGGTTATATTATGATAGAAGTGGAGGATGGAAAACTTTCTGATGAAATGGTTCAGCATCTGAGTAACATTAGTAATGTAATGCACTTTTTAACCGATGGAAAAGGTTCAAAAGGGCAAATTATATCTCTCCGCAGAGCCGAGGTAAATAAGATGCTTGGTAAGGCAGATGAAATGGCGGATGCAAGCGGTATTAAGATGAGTGAGCCATTTATTGTTGGCGAAACCATTAAGATCATCGATGGTCCTTTCAACGACTTCAACGGTGTTATTGAAGAAGTGAATGATGAAAAGAAGAAATTAAAAGTGCAGGTTAAAATATTTGGAAGAGCAACACCTGTTGAACTGAATTATATGCAAGTGGAAAAACTGGGATAACTTTTTAAGAGCTGCTTTTGCGGTTCTTTTTTTTAAATTAAGTAATTCAATATTAAAAAATAAATATAAGTAAAATAGATTTTTGTAAGTTTCCCTTTAGGGAGATTTATTAGAGGGTTCATTCTTCTTTTTGCTTTACCAACAAATACCAATCGTTTTCTAGAGGCAGGTATCCAAGATCATAGCAGAAAAAATAAACATTTCCTTTTTTATTAGTGTAAGTATGCGTTAAATATTTAAACTGAAAACCTTTTTGCAGCAATTTACTTTTGTTAGTTTTAGCCATATCCTCTCCTTCAGCAAACATGTCTTCTAAAATGCGTCTGTTCTTTCCCAATGCATTATTAACATTCCTCACAAGGTTAATAGTATTCGATTTTAATTGGTTGTTATAGTTGTTGCGGCAATAATCATCGCAGAACTTCTTATCTGTTCTACCCTTTACAGGTTTATCACAATTTAAACAATGCTTAGGTTTAATTTCGGCTGTCATGCAGTGTAGTATTGATTTGAGTGCAGAAAGATACGTAACTAATTTGCAAGTACAAGCGTTTACAAACGGTTATATACAACTATAAACGCTTAAAATACGAGTATCGCTTTTCTGCTGTAGCATCTTTGTGGTGTTGATGAAACAAAGTGATTTGAATTGTCAACTGAAATAAAAAACATTATTAAAACCGCTCATTAAAAAAAGAAATGGGCACAAATTCAAAGTTATGTACGCATTAAAAAACAAAGTTCAACTGATTGGAAATTTAGGTAACGCACCTGAAGTAAAAAACACAGAAAGTGGAAAGAAGATGGTTCGTTTTTCAGTAGCTACCAACGAAAGCTATCGCAATGCCAAAGGCGAAAAAATTACAGAAACCCAATGGCATAATCTTATTGCATGGGGCAAGGTTGGAGATATTGCAGAAAAGTATTTGGCTAAAGGTACCGAAGTTGCTATTGAAGGCAAACTTATAAATCATAGTTATACAGATAAGACCGGAGCAAAAAAGTATGTAACAGAAATACAGGTAAATGAAATTTTACTGCTTGGTAAAAAAGTATAGGCTTAGTTTTTTGCCACGGATTACATTGATTAACACATATTGTATTTTAATGTGTGGAAATTTGTGTGATCCGTGGCTATTTAATTGTGATAATTAGTCTTAATTCGTGTAATTCGTGATAAATGACAAATCTTAATTCAATAGAACATAACGAAGTATTCGACCTGGCATATCGCTTTATAACAGAAACAAGTGAGAATATTTTTCTTACAGGAAAAGCAGGCACAGGTAAAACAACTTTTCTAAAATATTTAAAAGAGAACTGTTCTAAGAATATTATTGTAGCTGCACCTACCGGGGTGGCGGCCATAAATGCAGGAGGCGTTACATTACACAGTTTATTTCAATTGCCGTTTCATCCATTTCTTCCAACAAAAAGTCATAAAGATGAATTGCTTGCTAAGATCAGGTTCAATAAACAGCGCCAGCAATTGTTTCGCAAATTGGAGTTGCTGATTATTGATGAGATAAGTATGGTTCGTTGTGATACAATGGATGCTATAGATACTATTTTAAGATCTGTACGCAGAAATTATAATACACCTTTTGGAGGTGTTCAATTGTTATGTATCGGTGATCTGCATCAACTTCCCCCTGTTGCGCAACGCCATGAATGGAATATTTTAGAAGAGTATTATTCTTCACCCTTTTTTTTTGACAGCAATATTATAAAGGCACAAATGCCATTGCTGATTGAGTTGAATAAAGTGTACCGGCAAAAAGAAGATTCATTTGTTACGCTGTTAAATAAAGTACGAAACAATAAAATGAATGCTGAGGATTTTGCAGATTTACATCTAAGATTCAATCCTTCTTTTCGTCCTTCTTTCGAAGAAAAATATATAACACTAACCTCTCATAATAACCAGGCAGACGTTATTAATAACCGTGAGCTGCAAAAATTGTCTACTCCATCATTTATTTATAACGCCATTATTGATGGCGACTTTCCTGAAAATACTTATCCTGCAGAAGGCTCTTTGATTTTAAAAGCCGGGGCACAGGTAATGTTTTTAAAAAATGATACCGTTCAAAAAAGATATTTTAATGGAAAGATAGGTGTGATAAATTCATTGGAAGATGATGAGATAATTGTTGAATGTGATGGTATAAAAATTACTGTGTTGCCGGAGACATGGGAGAACACACGCTATGTTTTAAACAGGGCAGATGGAAAACTGGAGCAGGAAACACTTGGCTCATTCACACAATTTCCTTTACGTCTTGCCTGGGCTATTACAATCCACAAAAGCCAGGGACTTACATTTGAGAAAGTGATGATAGATGCAGGTGCAGCTTTTAGCAGCGGTCAGGTTTATGTAGCGTTAAGCCGTTGTACCAGTCTTGATGGAATTGTTCTCTTATCAAAAATTCCTTCTGAAGCTATTTACAGTAATGAGATTGTAATAAAAGGTCACGATGCATTAACACATAAAGGTTCATTGGCCGAACGGTTTGCAGGCGCCAGACAAATCTTTACACAGCAATTAATGGAAGAGATTTTTTCATTTAATGAAATAACTTCTGTTATTGATATACTGCATCTTAAAATAAATGAGCACAAAGAAAAATTAAATAAAGAAGCTACTGAATGGATTGAAAATCTGAGAACTAATTTTTCAGCAGATAAAATCATTGGTTTAAAATTTATACAAAGGGTGGGGGAGTTAATGAAGCAAGAGTCTGTGATAGAAAAAAATGGAACATTGCAGAAAAGGATCAATGATGCAACGGCTCACTTTGAACCCAAATTCGCTGCATACATAAACTCTATTCATAATCATCCAATAATTACCGAACACAAAGAAGTTGCAACAGTAATCAATGAATATTTATCCCAACTATTATTATCAGTTCATCTTACCAATTATTTTTTGCAGTATTGTAAACAACCCTTTTCTGTAACATCTTTCTTAGAGCATAAATTAAAATATGCCCAGCCACGTTTTAATATCACTATTTATGGCACGGGCAAGGCTCAATCTTCTTCGGATATTCCGAACACTGAACTTTATGAAGAACTTAAACATTGGAGAAACGATATTTGTGAACGGTCCAATCTTCCCATTTATATTGTAGCTAACCAGGCAACTTTAAAAGAGGTCGCAACCTATCTTCCCTTAACTAAAAAAGATCTTTTGCTGTTGAGTGGATTTGGAAAGGCTAAAGTTGATAAGTATGGAGATGAAATTTTAGCAATAGTTGAAAACTATTGCAGAAATAATAATCTTCAAACAAATATTTCCGCAAAAGCAGCCAATCCAAAAAGAGAGCGAAAAGAAAAATTCAATGAAGTAAAAACAGATACAAAAACACTTTCCTTTCAGTTATTTAAAGAAGGTAAACCAGTATCTGAAATTGCTAAGGAAAGAAACCTTTCTATCAGCACAATTGAAGGTCATCTTGCATGGTATGTAGGCAGCGGAGAAATTGATATAAATAAATTGGTGTCCTTGGAAAAACAGTTGCTTATAAAGGCCGCTGTCAAAACGCATGGTTACCAAAGTCATAAGATTTTAAAGGATAATCTTCCGGACAATATTAGTTATGGTGAGATAAGATTAGTATTGGCAAGCACAAAATCTCAGGAGCAAGAGATAATTATTTCTCAATAGAAAGCAATTTCTTCTTGAAAAATAGAATTATTTCCCTACCTTTGCCCTCCCAAAAAAGTTCTTTTAGAATATATTGTTATTGGGAGTCCCGAAAAAATCGGGACGCTAAAACCAAAAAAGTA
>JALYYX010000080.1 GCA_030946075.1 Bacteroidota bacterium
GATAATTTAAAGCAGGTGTTTGATAAATGGGTGAGCATGATAGGCAGGGAGATAAAAGGTGTAGCGGAAGAAAGTTATGCGCTGTTGTTTTTTGCAGATATAATGCACGACGGCACAATTGCCACGCATGATAATTTAACTGCACAATTGCTGCATAAAAACAATGCTCCCGTTTTTAGTTTGGGTGGTACTATTTATGAGTTAGGCAACAAAGAAGGTTATCGCCAATTTTGGTCAATTTATCACAAGCCACCAAAAGCGGAATACCGCAACTACCTGCTTGAAAGGCGTGACAGCTTAATACCGCTTGATGAAAGAAGTTTTAAAGGAGCCTTTTATACGCCGCTTGCTGTTGTTGATAAAGCGTATGATAAACTTGCCGAAACATTGGGCAAGAACTGGCAAAAAGAATATATAGTTTGGGATATGTGTTGCGGTGTTGGCAACCTGGAAGTAAAGCACAGCAACCATCGCAACATTTATATGAGCACTTTAGACAGTGCTGATATAGATGTGATGAAAGCAACTAAAACATGTGTGGCTGCAACCCGTTTTCAGTATGATTATTTAAATGATGATATAACTGATGAAGGTAAAATTGATTACAGCCTAACCAATAAAGTACCTGAGAGTTTGCGCAAAGCCATTGCAGATGGAAAGAAGCTTTTAGTGTTGATGAATCCGCCGTATGCAGAGGCAACTGTTGCTGATAATACTGCCGGTGGCGAGAATTCAGATAATAAAATGGGTGTTGCAAATACTAAGTTTGCTAATACTGCAATGGATAAGTTTGGCAAAGCTAGTAATGAATTGTATACTCAATTTGTTGTAAGAATAGCTAAAGAAATTCCGAACGCAACATTGGCAATGTTTAGTACTTTAAAATATGTGAACGCACCAACATTAGATTTATTTCGACAAAACTGGAAAGCAACTTTTTTAGATGGATTTGTTGTGCATAGTAAAGCCTTTGATGGATTAAGAGGAGATTTTCCCATTGGATTTTTAATATGGAAAACAAATCATAATCTTGAAATGAATCAAACCATTATTGATATTTCGCTTGAGGTTTTGGATAAAAATGCAAATGCAGTAGGTGAAAAATCTTTTTATAATTTACCTAATGCTGCATTACTTACAAATTGGATTATTAGACCTAAAACAAATAAACAAGAAGTTGTACCCTTAAAGAATGCGATTACTCCAGCCACAGCAACGAAAGATTTGAGAGGAACAAAATGGTCTGATGGAGCTATTGGCTACATGCTAAGTGGTGGTAACGATGTTCAACATTCAGGAATTCAAACCGTAATATTTTCATCAGGATATGGTAGTGCAAGAGGTTATTTTATTAATTCTGAAAACCTTTGGCAAATTGCAATTGTGTTTTCTATTCGAAGATTAGTAAAGGCAAATTGGCTAAATGACCGTGACCAATTTCTTCAACCGTCTCAACCCTTATCTGAAGAATTTAAAAATGATTGTTTAATATGGATGTTATTCAACGGCAGCAACTTAACAGCCAGTGCTAATGACCTTGAATGGAACGGTAAGAAATGGTCAATCGTAAATCATTTTATTCCTTTTACTGAAGCGGAAGTAAATGCACCCGACCGTTTTGAATCTGACTTTATGGTGCAATACTTAGCAGATAAAACTTTATCAAAAGAAGCTATTGATGTGTTGAATGCAGGCAGGGTATTGTGGCAGGCTTACTTTGCAAATACAGATGTAAGAACGGTAAGAGACGAATTAAAACTAAACCGTCCTGATGTGGGTTGGTATCAAATACGAAAAGCGTTGCAGGCACGAAACAGCAGCGGCGATTTTACTCCCGTAAGTTTTAAACCTTTCGAGGAAGCTTATAAAGCTTTGACTGAAAAGCTGCAACCAATGGTGTATGAATTGGGGTTTTTAAAAGTATAACTACAGGTGGAAAGAACGGATGGAAATGGATGAATCCATTGAAGAATATATTTCCGGATCTTTTAGCCCACGGTTTAAACCGTGGGCTAAAAGAAAAAAAGAATTTACCTTAACCGTTTTAACGGTTTCTAGAAACAACTTTATCCATGTCCCCACGCTGGCGCAAGTATGCAGGGCTGGCTTAAAGCGTGGCGTACTTGTGCCATATAATATTTATAAACCTAAAGTATCCAAAACTTTAATTTCCAGTATTCCTTTTCCATCATAATAATCTATTGCGCTGCTATAAAGCCAATCTTCAGGTTTGTTTATAAAGCCTGCTTCTACAGGATTATAATGTATGTAGTCTAACTTTTGGTGAGCAATTTTATTACTAATAAGTTGGATGGGATTATTATGCTGCTGCCATAATTGAAAACCTCTGTTATTTTTATTTACTGTACCTGCATCTTTCATCATCTTTAACATCCCTGTCTGCCGACAGGCAGGCATTCTCTCCGGCTTTCAACAGGAGTTGTTTCTATTGTCTTTCGTAACTGTTCAGAAGTATGTCTTTTCAAATCTCTCATAATATTTTCCAAAGGGTTTCCTGTTGTACCGATTATAAGGTGCACATGACTTGTCATAATACACCATCCATATAATTCTAATCCTTTTTCTTTTTGGCAAAATTTTAAACTATCAACAACTATATCCTTATAAACATTCCTGGTAAATAAATCTATCCAGTTAATTACAGCAAAACTTACAAAATAGATCTTATCATTATCGTGAAATTTGTATTTCCTGCTCATTGCATAAAAATAAAAAAATAACAAGGATGTAAATCTTTTCAAGGCACAAGTACGCTAAGCACAAACCATTGCCGCATACTTGCGCCAGCGGCGGTAATTCTTTTCGAAGGCACAAGCGGACGCTTGCGCCAGTTACCATTATACAAATCTGGAGAAAGCAACAGCAACTTTCATTAAACCAGCTTATTTGGGTTGCTTTGCGAAACATTGTAGATTTAAAGTTCGCAAAGCAGCGGGTTAGCGGTCGTTGTAAAAAGACAGTAACAAACCATAGACAACAATAAAAAATAAAACCATATGAGAAAAATAATTTCATTTATGCACATATCGCTTGATGGTTTTGTAGCAGGCCCCAACGGAGAAATGAACTGGATTAAAGTTGATGAAGAAATTTTTGATCATGTAGAAAAGCGGATAAGTGAAACCGACGCTGCATTATATGGCCGGGTAACTTATGAGATGATGGAAAATTATTGGCCTGAAGCAGGCAACAAACCGAAAGCAAGCAAGCACGACATCAATCATTCAAAGTGGTATGCCAAAGCTCACAAAATTGTTTTATCAAAAACAATGAAAGATGCGGAGTTAACTAACACAACAATTATTAGCGACAACCTTTCGGAAAGTGTAAATGAAATAAAACAACACGCAGGCAGCGAGATCTTACTTTTTGGCAGCCCCACAGCAACACATTCACTTATTCAACAAAACTTAATTGATGGCTACTGGCTATTTGTTAATCCAATTATTCTTGGGCAAGGCATTCCATTGTTTGCAGACATCAAAGACAAAATAAAACTACATCTATTATCTACCCGGCAATTTACTTCCGGCGTAACTGAACTGAATTACACAGTGGACAGGCAATGATTTCCCCTACCTAGCCCTCGTTTGTAACGAGGACTTATATCAGACTGACGCTTTTTTTTGAATTCTATTCAAATTGAATAACGTAATGAAAAATAATATTAATGACAATTGGTACGAAGATTTTTTTCAGGGAATAAATTGTGAACTTTGGAAAAAAGCTGTCTCCGGTGATTGGACTAAACAGGAAGTTGATTTTTTAACAGATGAATTAAAACTTAAACCAGCGCAACACTTGCTTGATATTCCATGTGGCTTCGGAAGGCACTCAATTGAATTTGAAAAACGTGGATTTAATGTAACCGGGATTGATATTTCACAAACCTATATTTCAGCACTTAAACAAAAAATAAAATCTGATAATTTAAACATTAATGCAGTTCATACTGATATTCTTACAATGAGCCTTAGTCAAAAATTTTCAGGAGCAATTTGTATGGGCAACAGTTTTGGTTATTTTAATTTTAATAAAATGAAAGTATTTGTTGAAAAGGTTTCTTCAGTACTTGAAACCGGTGCAAGATTTATTATTAATTCAGGAATGGTTGCTGAAAGTATTTTGCCCAATTTCTCAAAAAATAAATCTTATACGATTGAAAATATTAAAATGGACATAACTAACATTTATAATGTTGACGATAGTTATATGAACAGCCATATTCTTTATACAAAAGAAAATAAAACCGAGGAACATTCTTTTAAACATTATGTATTTACAATAGCTGAAATAAAACGGCTTTTAAAATTATACAGCCTTAAAACAATTGCCACTTATAGTTCGCCCAACCGTACACCATTCAA
>JALYYX010000117.1 GCA_030946075.1 Bacteroidota bacterium
GTGCCTCTTTGTAAGATTTATAACGTGTGGGATATCTTTCTGGATTTTGTTCAATCAAGCGAATTTTATTTATTACTTCTTTAAAAAAACGATCACCCAAACCTTGTTGTCTTTCTTCGTACCATTCCCATGACTCTGTAATTTCCTTTTGTGCTCTTGTAGATAGTATGCCGGAGTAAACTGGATCACTTGTCATACTTTTTTATGCGAAGCTTACTTATGGTTTGTTCCAGTTGTTCAACCGTAACCCCTTTATCTGAGCCATTTTCCAAAGCATTGTAGCGACTGTCAAGTTCCTGGATAAATTGTTTGTCTTTCCACCATTCATTGGTTTGCTCTATATCGTTTTCAAGCAAGTTATAAATAGCCTTAAGTTTTTTATCATCCGCTACACGGATATAATCATATAATTTATTCCTTATGGCTGTATTGCTCATACAGTAAATTTAAATAAAAATTTTATCATTGAAATATGGTTGATGTGAAAAATTGAGTATGGTGCTCAAAGTTTATTGATTGCATAAATGAAAATACAAAACTTATTGAATGGTTATGCTGTTGCCTGGCTTCGGTTGTTGGTCACTACTTGTCCCGAATTTATTTCGGGAAGACCGAACAACAGCTTCCACCTTGGCGGGTGTCCTCACCCGACATTACTGAATTAATATTATCTTAGTTTATATGCCACATGCATTTAAATATTCAGGTGAAAGAAAAAGTCATCAATCATTAAATGAAATGTATTTCTGGACATCGGTAATTAAAGACTGGAAACTTTTACTGAAGACAGATGAAATGAAAATGGTTATAATTGGAAGTTTTCAATGGCTGGTTGAGCATAAGTTGGTTCACATTTATGGGTATGTAATAATGGATAATCACATTCATGTTTTGTGGGAACAGCTAAAGGTGAATGGTAAAGAATCGCCTAAAGAAAGTTTTGAAAAATTCACTGGTCACATGTTTTTAAAAAAATTAAAACTAGTTCCAAACAACCTTACGGAATATGTGACAGATCAGAAAGACAGGACTTATTTATTTTAGCAAAGAGATCCGTTAGCGATATTAATTACAGATAAAAAGATGGCAGGGGAAAAGTTAGATTATATGCCTGCCCGACTACCTCATTCAGGCGGGCATTATAATCCATTGCAACCACATTGGCAATTGTGTAAAGAGCCCTCTGAATATAGGTTTTCATCAGCAAAATTTTATGATGCCGGACAGGAGGAGTTTAAAATACTTACTCATTTAGCTGATAAATTATAATTGAGGAATGTCGGGTGGGGACACCCGCCAGGAGAATGGGACACCCGCCAGGAGAATGGGATAAAAGGATTTGGGGGATAGAATTTCCTCACCCCTGCCAGGATAGAGAACGATTGTTGATAATTCTTTTGTAAAACAAAAAACCACGAAGTTTTTGAACGTTCGTGGTTTGATTTTCATGATCATTTTTTTGATTGAGGTGGTGGTGGATTATCGGAATTCCAGATATCTCTCCAAACTTTCCAGTTACCATTTTCTTTTTTCCATACAACAATGTATTTGCCATTGTCTATGTCTTTTGAGCCATCACCCATTTCCCAAGTTCCTGTTTCTACAACCTGGTCTGCATTTCCTGATACATCACTTACTTTTAAGGTAAATGATTTAACACCCATCGCTGGCAATTGTTTACTCATAGATCCAAGTGTAGTTCTGTTACCTGCAGGCATGTTAGGTGGAAGTACTTTTGCGTCAGCGTGATAAAAGCCTACAACAGTTGCTGAATCGCCTTTAACAACAGCGTCACTGAATTGTTTGTTGGTAGCTTCAATGCTTTTTTTTACCTCAGAAAGATTAAACGAATCTGAAGTTGCAGTTGTTGATTGTGAAGCTTTGTCAGTACAAGAAAAAAGCAGTGATGCTAATCCTACTGATAAAAAAATTTTATTCATAATAGATAGTTTTAAATGGTAAGGTAAGAATTTAGTTTGAATTTTTTTGGCTGATAAATAAATGTTGGTCACAAGACTGAACAACGGCTGGCTGGGATGACCAACAAAGGTGGGAAGAATATTATATGGGACAAATACACATTTTTCATAAGCGAAAAATAGTTTAAGTAATACTTTTTTATTTAGTAATACTTTAATATATTTGTATTCTAAAAATTAAAAGTATGGAAACTTCTGTATTGACTTCTAAAGGACAATTATTAATACCAAAACGGATAAGAACTAAATACGGTATTAAATCTGGGGGCAAGGTGGCATTTATTGAAACCCCTGAAGGTGTTGCTATAAAAGCTATGGACGAAAATTTTTTCAATCAATTTGTAGGAATGCTAAAAGACGAAGCTCCGTCTTTACAAGAGTATAAGAATTGGAAGAAAGAAGAAAAAGCCAAAGAAGAAAAACAAATTATTAGAAACTCAAAAAAATAATGAAAAGAATCGTGTTTGACAGCTACGCATTAATTGCTTTATTCCGCCAGGAAACAGGGCATGAACTTGTAAGGGACCTCTTGGTAAAAATGGCAAATGATGAAATTGAAGGATTTATTTGTGCTGTAAATGTTGGTGAAATTTATTACATAATCAGCAGAAAAAGTAATTCAAGAAATGCTGATGCAGCAGTAACTGCGGTTAAGCAAATGCCTTTAGTATTCATAGATGCAGATTTGGAATTGTGTATGGAAGCTGCCGCCATTAAAGCAAAATATTCTCTTTCTTATGCAGATGCCTTTTCCGCAGCGGTGTCAATTAATAAAAAAGCAGTTTTAATTACAGGAGATGATGAGTTTGAAAATTTAAAGGATGTTACAGGTTTTAAAGTGAAATATATTTAACTGAATGAGAGAAGAGTTATCAAATATTGAAATTGTATTATTCGCCTTACACAAACTTGGAGGAATTAGTAAAAAAATTCATACTGAAAAAATTGCATGGGTGTCTTACCAATTGGATAAAGAAAGATTTTCTTGGCAATTACCTGAATTTATAGAAAGAGGATTTCCCGTAACTGGCGCAAGCGTCCGCTTGTGCCTTGAAAAGAATTTTAATATGTTTTGAAGTAGTCTTTACAATTCTATTGATTTTGAAAATTTAAATGACTTTGAAGGTTTGGTTAATGCTGGTTGAAGTTCTGTTATAAGGCACAAGCGGACGCTTGCGCCATAAACTCCTTTTTAATTCGGAAGATGATGGGCAACCTTGCGCCATATATGGGCTTGCGCCATGAACTTATTTTTAATTTGGGAGTTGGATGCAACCTTGCGCCATAATAGGGATGTATTGTTAGGGTTACCTGAAATATGTAATTTGTAACCTATGAGCCGCAAATATAAATTCGGAGATAGTGATAAATTATATTTTATAAGTTTTGC
>JALYYX010000251.1 GCA_030946075.1 Bacteroidota bacterium
AGGTCCTGGAAAACGATACTGATATTTTTTTGACGAAAAGCTGAAAAATTTTCCAAAGAAAAATTGCCAATATTATTTTCCTGGTAAGAAATTGTTCCATCATAATCTTTTCTTATGCCATAAATAAAATGAATAAGAGAAGTTTTTCCGCTGCCGGATGGTGCAACAATATGAACATGTTCTTCCTTAGAAAAGGAAATATTTTTTCCCCAAATTTCAGAGAAGGTTACCTGTTGTTTTTCAAAATAGCTCGGTACAACTTGCTGCAAATTTATTTGCATTTATTTTTTTGATTTTTTATTATGCGGTCCATGCATAGTGGGTTTGCTTTCGGGAGCATAAACTGTATCAGGTGATGATTTAAATTGCGTGTACATAGAATAATACTGTGATATTCCATCAAAATACTTATTCATTTGCCTTAAACTATTAGTGCTTTTATCAACAAGATTAATTTCACCATTTCCAATAAATCCGCCGTCTTTATATTCTCCTCCGGTGATAAAAATATTATCCCACATTTTTACATTAATATCATACATCATTTTTGATAAGCTGTCAGTAGTAAAATTATTTCCCAAAGATTTAAGGATCATTTGCAGATCAGCAAACCCACCGAAAGGATGACCTTTTATTTTATCAAGAAAAACATGATCGGTTTTTTTGCCTGCCAAATAATTATTTATTGCATCTGCAGAATTGCCTGCTACAAAATAGTTATCATTCATTTTATAATTTGGTTGCGATTGATTGTTCATTGTTTTATCAAGTTCTTTCACTGCGTTTAATACTTTATTAAAAGCATCTTTATCACCAACGGATGTGGAAAACAAAAAGGTATGTTCCGGAATCATTTCTTTATGGCGCATATGGGTGGCAGTATCTTTTATGGTTGAATCTTTTTTCATTTTAAGATCACTTAGAGCAAACACCACGTCTCCTTTTGTTGCTTTTACAATGTCATCAAGAGAAAGTCCTTTCTGTACTAAAAAAATGTTTATAAATCCATCCAAACCAGTTAGCTTAATCAATTCCAGAAAGCCTTCCGGGTTAAAATGCCAGGCGATTACTGCTGCTAAATTTTGCGCAGAAATATTTTTTACCATATCAGTATTCAGGTTGGCATTATTCAGTTTTTTTAATACATCTGTAAATTCTTTACCGGCATACATTCGTTGTTTAAAACTGATTTTTCCATTATCAAAGCTTGCTGTTATTGTTGAAATATTCTCTTTGAAAAATACATCCAGTTTAAGCATACCTAACATTCCTGCTGCTGCTGCAGGCATAGATACTTTCATCAGTTCTTCGGTATTTTGCCAATAATGTATATCCCCGTCATCTTTGAGCAGGTTAGAAAATTTTTCATTTTTTTCCATGCTTGTATCAGAGCTTAAGGAGAAAAAACTTTTACAGACGCTCATTAAATTTCCGGAAGATGCAATTGCAGGTGCTGTGCTTTTTGTAGAATCATGCAGGGTAGAGTCATTCATTTGCATTGAATGCTGCGGAGCATCGGCAATCATTGCAAATTTTTTATTATTCCATACTATCACTCCTTTGTTTAAAGTAAAAGTATTAAGATCTCCGTCTTTACCAACTGCAGAATTGGTATTTAAATTCTTAATAAAATCGCCAAATGTTTTACTGTCTTTTACATCTCCTTCAAAAACCATCTCTTCGTTTTCCATATTTTTTATAACAAAAAATATAAGATCGCTTTTTATGTCTATTCCGGTTTTTTGAGGATCATCCATTATTGCTTTTGTCCACGATGGTTTGCTGCTGTCGCTGCTTAAATGATTGAACCACGTAGTTTGTTTAACCTCATCCCAGCTTAGCTTTGATGATAATGATTTTGCATTCATGTGAACGATTATCATAGCATTTTTTGGAATCATTTTCCCAGGATCATTCGACTTATTGCACGCAGAAAAAAATATTGCACATGCAAAAACAAGCAGCGATAATTTAATGAAATATTTCATATTTTTTTTTGATTTATATATTAATCTATAAAAAGTAATAAGGTAACCGTTAATTATTTTTAAAATGATTTTGCAATTCGTTTAGCGGAATTATTTTTTGTTCTTCGTTAGTAAGATCTTTTACTACACAACTTTTTGTTTCCATTTCTTTACTCCCGATAATAATTGCATATTGAATATTTTTTTTTGCAGCGTATTTAAATTGTTTATCCATTTTAGCAGGCTCATGAAAAAGCTCACAGCTTACACTTTTACTTCGCAATTGCTGCATTTGTTTAAATGCGAATTTACTTTCCTTTTTTCCCATATTAAAGAATAAAGCAGTTGCACCTTTTTGCATTTTTTCAGGGAAGATATTTAGTTCTTCCATTACATCATAAATCCTGTCAACACCAAAGCTAATGCCTACTCCGGGAATATTTGGACCACCGAACAAACCGGTAAGATCATCATATCTTCCGCCGCCGCCAATACTTCCTATTGCAATATTTTTTGCTTGCACCTCATAAATAATTCCGGTATAATAATTTAATCCTCTTGCAAGGGTAAGGTCAATTTTTATTTCTGATTTCTCATTTCTGATTTCTGAACTCTGTAGGAAATCTAAAATAGAATGTAATTCTTCAATTCCATTTTGGCCATCTTCAATATTTGCGAATAATACAATTAGTTGTTGCAATTTTTCCTCATTGGTACCGGCAATATTTAAATATTTTTCTATTATGCTTATTTGTTTTGGCCCTAAGCCATTTTTTTCCAATTCAATTTTTACTTTATCAATTCCAAGTTTATCAATCTTATCAATGGCAATGGTAATGCTCATCATTTTATCAGCTCCTCCACAAAGTATAGCGAGTGCGTTTAAAATTTTTCTGCTGTTTATTTTTAACTCAATCTCAATTCCTAATCTTTTAAAAACCTCCAGATAAATTTCTGCCAGCTCCGCATCATTTATTACAGAATAACTTCCCACAACGTCGGCATCGCACTGGTAAAACTCACGATATCTTCCTTTCTGTGGCCGGTCAGCACGCCATACAGGCTGCATCTGATAACGTTTGTAGGGCATTGTAAGCTCACCATAATTCATTGCAACAAATCTTGCAAAAGGAATTGTGAGGTCATATCGCAAAGCTCTTTCCGTAATTCCATTTACATTTTTTCCATCCAAAACTTTTTCAAAATCTTTTTTTGCCTGGTTTTGTTTTGCAGGATTAGCCAAACCGTTATTAAGAATTTTAAAAATTAATTTATCGCCTTCATCACCATACTTTCCCATCAGTGTTTCAAGGTTTTCCATTGCAGGCGTTTCTAAAGGTTCAAAACCATACAATTCAAAAACGGATCTGATCGTATCAAAAATATAATTACGCTTTCGAATTGTTTGAGCTGTAAAATCTCGTGTGCCTTGCGGAGTTGCCGGTTTCATATTACCTGATGAATGATTTATGTTTCGGTTGGCAGCAAAGATAAATCTCTGGATGGATTATTTCTTTTTAAGTATGGAACCATTGCATATACCGTTACTGTTAAAGCTAATGCTGCAGGATAATGAAAATTTGCGAATGATAGCATATTAAGTAAGTTTTTATAATTCAGATTATGGATTTTATTTATCTTCCCATCTTTATAATAAATAATTATATGAGCGTTGAAGAAAATGAAGATAATATCGACCCCAAAACAAAACGTTATATGGGAATGAAGAGCATTATGGATATTGGTATGGGATTAATATATATAGCGGTAGCTTTTGTGATTTTGTTTGCAAAAAAAATTGGTCTTAATAATGAATTTGCAGAAAGCCTGATTGGTAAATGTTTTGCCGCTGTAGTATTGGTATATGGAATTTGGCGCATTTATCGTGGGAATAAAAAAGATTATTTAAAAGAAAGATGAGTTTATATAAAAAAATATTTACATCAGGTGATTTATTCATTTGCATTTTTATTTTCTTTTATTGTAGCAGTTGTACAGGTTCGCACGTGCGTACAGATATTGATACGGCCAATAGCGGATTGATACACATCAGTGTAGATGAGTCTTTCAAGCCGGTTATAGATTCGGAGATACAGGTTTTTGAAGCCTTATATCCTAAGGCAAAAATTATTGCAGATTACAAACCGGAAGCTGAATGTTTCAAGGATCTTATAAAAGATAGCACGAGAATGATAATTGTTACAAGGGGCTTAACTGATGAGGAAGCAAAATTTTATAAGGACTCGATAAAATATGAACCATCGTGGGATAAAATTGCCAACGATGCAATTGCTTTAGTTGTAAATAATAAGTCAGCAGATACAGCTCTTACATTACAAAAAATTCGGGGAATTTTAAATGGAACTACCGGCGATAAAGAGATTGCAGTATTTGATGGATTAAGTGGAACCAGCACAGCTCGGTATGTAATTGATTCCATTTTAAGAGGAAAACCTTTCGACCCTAAAAAAGTTTTTGCGGCTAAAAGCAGCCAGGAGGTAATAAATTATGTTTCATCAAATAATAATGTAATTGGCTTTGTAGGGGTAAGTTGGATAGGTAATAAAGAAGATACCTCTCAATTAAGCTTTCTTAAGAAAGTTAAAATTGTAGCAATAGAATGCAGTTGCCCTGAAAAAACTTTTGTAAAGCCATATCAATATAATATAATGGCAAAACGCTATCCCTTGGTACGTGGTTTGTATTATATCCTTAAAGAAAATTATGATGGTCTTGGTAGTGGGTTTTCAAATTTTCTTATCTATGAAAAAGGTCAGCTCATTTTTAAAAGAGCATACTTAGGGCCCACCAAAATGAACTTTAGTGTAAGAACAGCAACAATGAATTAAAAAATTAATCAGTAAATAAAGTAAAAGTTAAACACATGCGAAAGTTAAAAATCATCTCCCTATTATTAACCCTTTTTATTTGCGGCAATACAATATTTGCCCAGACAGTAGATGAGGGTAAACGTTTTTTGTATTATGAAAGATATAATAGTGCAAGGGATGTTTTTAATAGATTAGTAAATGCAAATCCAAATAATGTGGATGCTGTCTATTGGTTGGGGCAAACCAATATTGCTGATAATGACAGTATTTCTGCAAAAGTCTTGTATCAAAAAACATTAAGTGCAAATCCGAGTGCTCCCTTACTGTTGGTGGGAATGGGGCAGATTGCATTGCTTGAAAATAATATAGCCGATGCCCGTAACCGTTTTGAAACTGCCATAAGCTTAACCAAGGGCAAAGACTATAATGTATTAAATGCAATTGGTCGTGCTGTTATTGATGCAAGAGCAGGTGATGCAGGGTATGCCATTGAGAAAATAAAAATGATACCTGAGAATAAAAGGACAGCAGAAAACTGGACAACGTTGGGTGACCTGTATCGCAAGATAACAGATGGTGCCAATGCTCAATTATCTTATCAAAGTGCGCTTACGGTTGATCCGAATTATGCTCGTGCAAGTTTTATGATTGGTAGAATTTATCAAACACAGGGAATTTCACAAGAGCAATATTATATGAAATATTATAATGATGCTATTTCTAAAGATGCAAAATTTGCACCTGTATATGCATGGTTATCGGAATATTATTATCGCAGAGATATTAATAAAGCAAGAGAGTATCTTGATAAATATATTGCAGTAGCTGATGCTGATAGTAAAAACTGTTATTATCAGGCTTCATTTTTATATGCTTCCAGCAAGTTTCAGGAGTCTATTAATAAATCTAATGAATGCATTACTGCAGGCGGGCAAAATCCATATTTAAAATTATATGGATTGAAAGCCTTTGCTTATGAAAAGTTAGGTGATTCCGCAAACGCAAAACAATTCTTTGAAACATATTTCCAAAAACAAAAATCTGACAATCTTGAATCCGGCGATTATGAAACCTATGGCCGGGTTTTGTTGAAGTTTCCCGGCAATGAAACATTGGCAAGCTCTTATATGGAAAAGGCAATAAGCTTAGATACTTTGGAAAGCGATAAAGTGGGGCTTATTACAAATGTTGCCAATACTTATTTAGCAGCCAAAAATTATAATGAAGCCGCTAATTGGTATCGCAGGTTGTTAACTGTAAAAAAAGATCCAAGCAGAACAGACTTATATAATGCGGGCTACAATTATTATAAAGCTACAAATTATAAAACAGCAGATTCTATTTTTGTAATGTATCAGCAAAAATATCCTGACGATATTTTGGGATGGTACTTGGGTGCTATTTCAAATGCTTATGTAGATTCCACTGGTGCTTTAGGATTGGCAAAACCCGAGTATGAAAAAGTGATACAGCTTGCATCAGCTTCTACAGACACTGTAAAATCTAAGCCACAGCTTATTACTGCATACAATTATATGATCGCATATTATTATAAAAAGAACGATTATACAACAGCATTATCTTATGTAGATAAAATTCTTGCACTTGATCCCACTAATGCACAGGCTATGGAAAATAAAAAGGCATTGACTGCTGCTTTAAATGGGCCAAAAACAAAAGTGAAGGTCAAAGACGAGAAAGAAAAAGTAAAAACAGATACATCAAAGGTAAAAGTAACACCAGCCAAAAAAAAGGTTAAAGGAAAATAATTAAAATACAAAATAAAGCCTCTGTAAAAATTTCAGAGGTTTTTTTATATGGGAATTTTTTTTATAAATAAAGAATAGTAAAGCATGTAGTTAAATCTAATTTAATCACTTTTTTTAAATTGAAAATTGACATTGCTGTATTAATTTTGTGTTTCATTTTATAAATGCTCCAATGTTTATTTTACAAGCCTCCAATAATGTAAACAATACAGTTAACTATCTCCCTATAGGTATTCAATTACTTTTTGCAATTGTATTTATTGGAGGAATGATGACGCTGACCCATTTATTTGGTCCTAAAAGAAAAACTTCTGATAAACTTACCAACTTCGAAAGTGGCATTGCATCAAGAGGAAATGCACGCCAACCGGTTTCTATTAAATATTTTTTAGTTGCCATCTTATTTGTTTTGTTTGATGTGGAAGTAATATTTTTTTATCCCTATGCAGTAAATTTTAAAGAATTGGGGTGGCATGGTTTTATGGCTGTGCTTATGTTTGTTGGATTTTTTCTTGCGGGCTTCTTTTATATAATTAAGAAAGGCGCATTAAACTGGGAAGATTAGAAATGTGCCAATGAGATAATTTAAAAATATACAAATGAAAATTGTCAAATTGGTTAATTGTCAAAGTGTCAAATTAAATTATGGCTCGTCCGGTTCAATATAATGTTACACAAAAGCCTTTGGAAAATCCAATAGGTATGGTTGAATCTCCTGCTGGCGTACCCGGCGAAGGATTTTTTGCAACCAAACTTAGTGATGTTGTTGGTCTTGCAAGAAAAAATTCTATCTGGCCTTTGCCTTTTGCAACAAGTTGTTGTGGTATCGAATTTATGGCATTAATGGGCTCTCATTATGATCTTGCCAGGTTTGGCTCAGAGAGGGTAAGTTTTTCTCCTCGCCAGTGCGATCTTTTAATGGTGATGGGGACAATAGCAAAAAAAATGGCGCCGATTGTAAAGAAGGTTTACCTGCAAATGGCAGAACCACGCTGGGTTTTAGCCATGGGTGCATGTGCATGCAGCGGTGGAATTTTTGACAGCTATTCAGTTTTACAGGGCATCGACCAAATAATTCCTGTGGATGTGTATGTGCCCGGTTGCCCGCCACGGCCGGAAGCCGTTCTTGATGGTTTTATGAAGGTTCAGGACCTGGTAGGTAAAGAAAGTATTAGAAGAAGAAATTCTGATCAGTATAAACAATTATTAGAAAGTTACGGAATACAATAAAATGTAAAATTTAAAATGAAAAAGGTTCGC
Source organism: Bacteroidota bacterium (assembly GCA_030946075.1). Lineage (GTDB taxonomy): Bacteria > Bacteroidota > Bacteroidia > Chitinophagales > Chitinophagaceae > Ginsengibacter. The sequence goes on from JALYYX010000251.1 coordinate 7,828, forward strand.
AAGCCTGAGGTTTATTTTTTGCATTTTACATTTTGAATTTTACATTATGTCGTTAACAAACGAATCAATAAGAAACAGGCTAACAGAAAAATTTGGTGATGAATTAACCAATTGGGAAGAGCCTTATGGCGTGCTTACTTTCATTTCTTCCAAACATCTTAATCTTAAAGTTCTCCAGTTTTTATTTGATGATGCTGAATTGAAATTTCAATTCATGACTGATCTGTGTGCAGTTCATTATCCTGACAGGAAGGGTGAAGAATTGGCTGTTGTTTATCATCTTCATAATCTTATTGATAACATTCGCATAAGATATAAAGTTTACACAGATATTAATAAACCAGATGTGTTCAGCGCAACGGCTTTGTATTCTGCTGCCAACTGGATGGAAAGAGAGGCATATGATTTTTACGGAGTTAATTTTGTTGGCCATCCTAATTTAATAAGAATACAAAACGTAGAAGAGATGGAATATTTTCCGCAGCGGAAAGAATATCCGTTAGAAGATCAAAGCAGGATAGATAAAGATGATGAAATGTTTGGAAGGGGCGGCACTATGGTTCCTTCAGGAGATGCAAGAGCAACAAACAGAACTGTTTCAGAAGATGAAAAAACAGGTGATATTTAATTGAAATAATTCTTTTAAAAATTGCAAACAACAGAACATATAAAATTACCACCGG
>JALYYX010000125.1 GCA_030946075.1 Bacteroidota bacterium
ATCTCATAATATTCATTTGCCATACGGTTACTATCAAACTGAAACTGTACATCTCTCATTCCATTCTTTACAACCTGCCTCCACGTTTCATGGTTATCGTAATACAAAGGCAAAATTTCATTTTCTAAAATTTCATAAATTTTATTAAGATCGTACTCATCCAATTCCTGTACATGCATGTTCATATAATCCGCAGGCGGTACAACAAATCCATTGTTGCCATGGTTAATAAATTCGGGTATCCATCCATCGTTGGTACTAAAGTTTACAGCGCCATTCATTGCAGCCGTCATGCCGCTTGTGCCGCTGGCCTCTCTTGGTACACGGGGGTTATTCAGCCAAATATCTGCAGCTTGTTTTAATCTTTTACTCAACGCAAGCTCATACCCAATACACACCGCTACATTTTTATATTGCTTGCTTAAATTAACCAGTTGATTAAAATCAGAGATAGCAGGATAATCAAGCGGGTAAGGCTTTCCGGCCCAAATAATTCGTACCGGATATTTAGTATTGCTCATTAAAGCTTTAAACCTTTGATGATCTCTTGTTATTAATTCTGCTCGTTTATAGCCTGCAAATCTTCTTGCCCAAACAATAGTAAGTACATTCGGATCCATCAATTTTCCTGTTTGATCAGCAACAATATCCAGTGCCCGTTTCTTCAAATGTTTTTTTCGGTCATCGAACCAGCTGTCATTGCCTTCGTCTTTTGCTTTGTACAATTGTTTATCGGCCCAGTAACGCCAGTTTTGTGCATTGGTAATTGCTTTTATTTCGCAAACTCCGGGATAGCGGCTCCACATTAACCTGCTAACCTCACCATGCAATTGAGAAACACCATTTGCTAAATGTGCAAATCGTAGTGCAGCAAGTGAATGGCTAAAAAGATCATCCGTCATTCCGGATAATTCTCTCACTTCATCCAAGGGCATGCCGCAGAAATAACTCATCTTCTCACACAAATAAATATCATGCTTTTCATTTCCTGCCTCTTCGGGAGTATGCGTTGTAAAAACCAAACGCTTTTTTACATCTTCTAAATTGCCAAATTTTTTATATAGATAAAATGCAGCGCTAACACCATGTGCTTCATTAAGATGATACAGATCAGGATTAAAATTTAATTCATCAATAAGCTTTGCACCTCCCACCCCGAGTAAAATAAATTGAGCAACTTTGGTGGCAACATTACCATCATACAAACGGTGAGAAATTGTTTGAGAAACATAATCGTTCTCCGGCAGATCTGTACTTAATAAAAATAACGGCGCACTTTTAAATGTTTCAGGTTTAAGATAAAATGCCTGCACCCAAACATCATGATCATGGATTTTTATCTGGAATTTTATTCCCGTATCTTCTAAAAAATTATATATTTTTTCATTCCATTGTACAAGCAGGGTTTGGTCTGCATTGCGAGCCTGATCATAATATCCATACTTCCATAAAATGCCTATGCCTACAAGGTTTTGGCGCAATTCATAAGCACTTCTTAAATGCGAGCCTGATAAAAATCCCAATCCTCCGCTATATATTTTTAATGGCTGATCAATTGCAAATTCCATTGAGAAGTAAGCAATTCTTTTTTTGTAGCGATCCTCTATGGTATAAGGAACCTGATAATTCTCAAAACTCATTCTTGTGATTTACTTTAATGAGGGCGCAAGATAAAAGGAAAAAAGTAAATAGGGTTTATGTTACAGGTAAACTCAGTAACAATGGCTGAGAAAAATCCTTTACCTTGAAAATAATTAACTGCTCATGAAAAAAATAATTCTGCTTTGGATAGCCATTCTATGCATTGTAAATACCAATGCCCAAACCGGTAACAGGGATAGCATTAAGCAATTACTGCAAAATGATAAAGAAGATACAAACCGTGTTTTGCACTTAGCCGACCTGAGCTTTGAATACATCGAATCAAATCCAGATACAATGATGACATTGGCATTGCAGGCTTTAGAACTTTCACGCCGCATTCATTTTTTAAAGGGAGAAGCAATAAGTTTGAACAGAGTTAGTAATGCTTATAATGGTAATTATGCAAAATCAATGGAAGTTCTTTTACAGGCATTACAAATCAATGAAAAAATAAATAATCTGGATGGTATTTCAAGAAATTATAACAATATTGGAGGCATCTATTTTGCCGAGGAAGATTACAGACAGGCATTAGATTATTATTTTAAAGCCAAACTCTTAGCAGAACAGATAAACAATAACCGAAGTATTTCCAGCGCCTGTGCAAATATTGCATCAGTATACGATAGTCTAAAAATTTATGATTCTGCAAGATTGTATGCACAACAAACATATGATACCGCGTATAAGATCAATTACTATAGGCTGGTTGGTTCTTCCTTACATATATTAGGACACATTCATTTCATGACAGGACAAAATAATTCTGCATTGGAATTTTATCGTTTGAGTATTCCTTATTCCAAAGAAGCTAAAAACGATTTAAGATTAAGCCAAACATATTTGAATCTCGCAAAAGTATTTCAAAAAACAAATCAAACTGACTCTGTTCTTTTTTATGCAAAGCAGTCTTTATTGCTAGCCCGAGAAAGGGGTTTTACACCCGAAGTTAGAAATGCCGCCAGGTTCTTATCTTATTATTACAGAAAAGTAAGTGCAGATAGCGCATTTTTTTATCAGGATATTTCTAAAGCTGCTAACGATTCTTTATTCAGCCAGCAAAAACAAAAACAATTTCAAACTCTCGCCTTTGATGAAAAACTAAGGCAGCAGGAACTGGAAACAAAAAAAATAAAAGAGGAAGAAGAGAGAAAGCATAATCTTCAGGATGCAATTATTATCATTTGCCTTATCACATTTGTAATTTTATTTCTTCTGCTTAGCCGCAGCATTATTGTGAAAGCAAAGTT
>JALYYX010000129.1 GCA_030946075.1 Bacteroidota bacterium
TAAGTTCCGCAACTAAGTAGAATAATATTATTTTTTCATAAAGCTCCTGATGTAATGTTTGGGAGCTTTATTGTTTTATTTACACACTTTTAAATTATGGAAGTACACAAACACCCACATCACGTAACACACAAAAAGAAATGGACAGAATACCTGCTGGAATTCTTCATGCTTTTTCTTGCGGTGTTTTTAGGTTTTGTTGCAGAGAATATTAGAGAGCATAGTGTAGAAAAAAATAGAGAGAAAGAATATATCCGATCTCTTATCGCAGATCTGAAAAGCGATCAGCAGGTTTTATTGCAACATATTTTACATGTGAACAGAGGTATTTCAATGATGGATAGCGTTATCACTATTTTAAATACCCCTTCTACTATTGCAAATAATACGGGTAACTTATATTATTTAGCACGGCTTGCGCCGCGGCTGAACCCCTTATCAACAAACAGCAGAACGTTTGAGCAACTAAAAAACTCAGGCAACTTTAGGTTAATTACTAATCTAAGCACGTCTGATAAAATTATGAGCTATTATGAAAAATTTCCTCTGATACGACTACTGGAATCAGTTAATGAAACAGAATTCACTGAATACAAAAAAGTGGCTGCAAAAATTTTTGACCCTGCTGTGTTTTTAATGATGGAAGGGATTAATGATGAAATAAAAAGAACAAATGAAAACCTTCCATTACGTATAACCGATAATGAATTATTACAAGAGCTGTCAGTTTTTTCAGTTTATATGCATGGCACAAAAAAAGGAATTCTGGGGGCTGATGAAAAATTGAAAATTGCAGGAGCTGATTTAATTGCATATCTACAAAAAGAATATCATTTAGAGAATGATTGAAGAAGAAAACATTGAAGATCAGTCCGCTGACGACAGTCCACAGTCAACTGATGAGAATAATGCTGTTGAACTACAAACTACAAACCATCAACTACAAACTGAAGAAATGGAAGTACACAAACATCCTCACCATGTAACCCATAAAAAGAAATGGGGAGAATACCTGCTTGAATTCTTTATGCTTTTTCTTGCGGTATTTTTAGGTTTTGTTGCTGAAAATATTAGAGAAAATATTGTAGAAAAAGAGAAAAGTACACAATACCTCCAATCGTTTTATGAAGATCTAAAAAGGGATACAGTTAACTTTTCAAAAGTCATTGCTTTTAACGACGATAAACTTGCGAGCTTTAGCAATATTTATAGCTGTTATGATACTTTGAGGAAAAACTGGCAATCCACATCCTGCCTTCTGCAAATGGTAAAAAAATCACGTACTAATATTACCGTAACATTTTCAAATGCAACTACGCAGCAATTAAAAAACGCAGGTGGGTATCGAATGCTAAGTAAGCAAGACAGAGACAGTATAATGGGTTATGACAATTCAATAGAAAGTTTCAAAAATTTTGAATCAACATTCTTCCAGGAAAGTCAGGACATCGTAAGATCTACATTTAGCATGATTGGAGATTTTAGAGCAAATAAGTTTTTATTCCCTGCTCTTTCCGGCGCAGACAGCAGTCATATTGAAACAACCCTATTGTTCTCAGATGACAAAGCAATGCTGAATAAATATTTCAATGATCTGTTTCGCTATAAAGTGGCAATTGCCGGGCATAACAACCAAATCAAACAACGAAAAATAAAAGCTATAAATCTATTAAAATATTTCAATGATAAATATCATTTTTGAATAAATAAAACTGCTTTATGGAAGTACACAAACACCCACACCACGTAATGCACAAAAAGAAATGGACTGAATACCTGCTTGAATTTTTTATGCTTTTTCTTGCAGTATTCTTAGGTTTCCTTGCTGAGAACCAGCGGGAGCGTATTGTTGAACACGAGAGAGAGAAACAATACATGCAATCTTTGTTAAGCGATCTGGCGGCAGATACTGCAAGGTTCAACAGAGGCATTCCTTTAAAGGAACAAAGAATAAAAGCTATTGATACCGTGTTTATGTTTTTCAATTCTCACCCCGATGCAAAAAATATTTCAGGCAAACTTTTTAGAACCATTCGCCGCACTCAATATGACCAGATTTTTACACGCAATACCATTACTATTAACCAACTAAAGAATGCAGGCGGCATGCGGCTTGTCAGAAATAAACAGATTGCCGATTCTATATCCTCGTATGATTTCAATTGTGCAAACTATGATTTGTACAATGAATATTATAAAATTAATAGCCCTCTGGCTAACCGTTATATTGAAAAGTTAACCAACGTAACGGACCTTTTGCCTTTCTTTATTGCAAACACAGGCGGTGGTATTCGCGATAATATTCCGGATAGTATTGTCATCCGCGTTAATACCGGTGAGCTGAATGAACAGCTAAGTTTTATGATGCTGCAAAAAAGTTATGCCCGGCTGGAAATAAATCAATTCCAAGATATTAGAAACAGGGCAATTCATCTGATGGAATTAATAAAAAAAGAGTATCATTTAGAATAAATGAATAAACCAAAACTAAAAACGCTTGCAATAAAATTTCTGATCTATTTGATTATAGGTTTTACCGTGGCTTTTATTTATCGCCAAATAAAAAATTAAATAGTATGAACAACATAAAGCTTTTTGAACACAATAAAATTCGCAGCCAGTGGGATGCCGAACTGGAGAAGTGGTTTTTCTCCATTGTAGATGTAATTGGCGGTTTAACAGATAGTCCCAATCCAAGAAAGTATTGGAGTGTTTTAAAAACAAGGCTAAAGGCAGAAGGCAGTGAGTTGGCTACAAATTGTAGTCAACTGAAAATGCAGTCTGCTGATGGAAAATTTTATTTAACCGATGTAGCCGATGTAGAGCAGCTTTTCCGTCTCATACAATCAATTCCTTCACCCAAAGCTGAGCCTTTTAAACAGTGGCTTGCCAAAACAGGCTATGAAAGAGTGGAAGAAAGCCAGGATCCTGAAAAAACTATTGACCGTGCAATGGAAGATTATTTAAAACTTGGCTACAGCAAACAATGGATTAACCAACGATTGAAAAGTATTGAAGTAAGAAAAGAATTGACTGATGAATGGGAAAACCGTGGCGTAAAAAAAGGGCAGCAGTTTGCCACATTAACTGATATTATAACACAGGCATGGAGCGGCAAAACAGTAAAGCAATACAAGCAGCATAAAAATCTTAAAAAAGAAAACCTGCGGGATAATATGACCAATCTTGAATTGGTATTAAACATGCTGGCAGAAGCTACTACCAAAGAAATAAGTACAGAAAAAAAGCCAAAAAAATTTATGGAGAATAAACACATTGCCAAACAGGGCGGCGTTATTGCAGGTAATACCCGTAAAGCGATAGAAGCTAAAACAGGCAGGAAAGTAGTAAGCAGCCAGAATGCAAAAAAGTTAATTACCAATAAGCCGGTAAAAAATGGATGAAGAAGAAAATATAGAAGAACAGTCAACAGATGACAGACCACAGTCAACAGAAAATGAAAGTGTTTCTGAAATACAAACTACAAACCAAAAACTACAAACTGAACAAATGGAAGTACATAAACACCCACACCACGTAACCCACAAAAAGAAATGGGGAGAATATTTACTAGAATTCTTCATGCTGTTTCTTGCTGTGTTTTTAGGGTTTTTGGCAGAAAACTTCAGGGTAAATAATGTTAACAGGGAGATTGAAAAACACAATATTGAAAGTTTGCTAAGAAATCTTGAAGAGGATAAAGTGAATTTAGAGAGATCGATTGAAGTGAATAAAAAAAGATTCTCCTATCTCGATAGTCTTATGTATTTGAAAAAAAGTAATGTCGAAGATGAGATCTTCAAAAAGAAATTCATCTTCTATATGCTGAAATTAGGCTACATCGACTATTTCATTTCAAATGAATCTACATACGAACAAATGAAGTCTTCAGGCACATTACGTCTTTTAAGCCATCGGAATGTCTTAGACAGTATTTTAAATTATGAAACACATTACCGGATGATCACACGGCAGGAGGAGCTTTGTTCGAAATGGTGGGACAAATCAATAGAACAGGTTTCGGGCATTATCGACCTTACCGCACTGGCTATTCTGCCGCCTAACACGCTTTGGAGTATGTCTGAAAAAGATTTATCCGAAATTCAGTTACCCGATTTTACAAAAGATGTTTCTATTCTGCAACCTTATTACAATTGGAGAATAAATGAAAGAATTGCCCTTGGATATTATCTTGAAAAGCTGGACCGGCAACTTTTGTATCTGAATACATTAATTCCCTTTTTACAAAAAGAATATCGTATAGAAAATGAGTGAAAGAAGAAATATATTTTTAATGAAGAATAATGCAGGTTGATTATTACTCTTATAAAGAAGAAGATTTTACCTGCCCAAATTGTAGCTGGCAGGATAAAGGAGATCAACTCGTTTTTGGGGATTTTAGTGAAGTACATTCTATATGTGATCTAAAAATGCCCTGAATGTTACGAGATAATTGCTTTTTGGCAGGCCCCTTTATTTAAAAAAGATGATGATAAATAACTGAAGCCGTTTCCTAAACTTTTTTCTACCTTAACCTTTCAAAATTTATTTATATGGAAGTATTACCC
>JALYYX010000130.1 GCA_030946075.1 Bacteroidota bacterium
GATAATGAATTAATAAACTTTGAAACTGTGGGCACACTTGAATGCTTTAATACTGATGGTTTGCGCTCATTGTTATTTACCATGCCTCATATTCCAAATATGAAAGAAAAAACACTGCGTTATCCCGGCCATATTGATCTTATGAAGAAACTAATTGAAGGAGGTTTTTTTGATGAAGAAAAAATAAACTTCCACGGTCTGGAAATATCACCCCTGGAATTTTCTTCTGCGATATTATTTAAGCAATGGAAACTGGGAGATGATGAAGAAGAATTTACTATAATGAAACTAAAGATGTCAGGAGAAGAAAATGGAAGAAGTAAAACCATAATCTATGATTTATATGATGAGTATGATCCCATAACTAAAACTTCTTCCATGGCACGGACAACAGGCTACACCTGCACTGCAGCAGTTAATCTTATCACTAATAATTTGTTTAATGAAAAAGGAATTTTTCCACCGGAACTTATCGGCAAACATGAAAAATGCTTTTCTTTCATTTTAAATTATTTAAAAGATAGAAATGTAGTCTATAAATTATCTGAGATTAAAAATTAAATATCAATTCATTCCAAATATTTATATTTTTACAACAGCGATTGCTCATAAGGATGTTTTATTCTAACGCAGAGCCATCTCCATTCTATCGCAACGTTAAACGTCTTAAACGTTTTTAAACCTTTTAAACGTTGTACTATGTCAGTTAACAAAGAAATTAAAAAGATCACCACCAATACTTTGCTTAAAATGAAAAGTGCCGGAGAAAAGATCTCAATGATCACGGCTTATGATTTTTCATTCGCAAAAATTTTTGATGCAGCAGGCATCGATATAATTCTTGTCGGCGACTCTGCAAGCAATGTAATGGCGGGCCATGAAACTACTTTGCCGATTACTTTAGATCAGATGATCTATCATGCTTCTTCAGTTGTTCGTGGTGTAGACAGATGTCTTGTAGTGGTTGATCTTCCATTTGGCGCATACCAGGGCAACTCTAAAGAGGCATTAAATTCTACAATAAGGATTATGAAAGAAACAGGCGCCCATGCAATAAAATTAGAAGGTGGTGAAGAAGTTTTAGAATCTGTAAAACGTATACTCAGCGCAGGTGTACCGGTTATGGGGCATTTGGGATTAACACCACAATCTATTTATAAATTTGGCACATACACTGTAAGGGCAAAAGAAGAACAGGAAGCAGAAAAATTAAAAAAAGATGCATTGCTCTTGCAGGAAGCAGGATGCTTTGGAATTGTTCTGGAAAAAATTCCCGCATTGCTTGCCAAAGAAGTTACCGAAAGCTTAACCATACCAACTATCGGAATTGGGGCAGGCGGAGACTGCGATGGACAAGTTTTGGTTATGCATGATATGCTTGGAATTAATACAGAATTTAAACCAAGATTTTTACGACAGTATCTTAATATGCATCAGCAAATAACAGGTGCAGTGCAGAATTATATTAAAGATGTAAAAAACAAAGATTTTCCTAATGCGAATGAACAATATTAAAAAGTTCCAAAGGTTCACACAGTTCAATGGTTTAAAAATTTGGAGAACCTGGAACTTTTGAAACCTCTTGAACCTCTTAAACCTCTTAAACCTTTTGAACCTTCTTAAACCTTTTATCTTTACAAAAAATTTTCATACATGGATTTTCTTTCCCAACTAAATATTTCCTCCAAAAATAAAGGGGCTTCAACAGGAACAACCTGGCTGCAATCTAATGGTGAAAAAATAGATTCTACTTCTCCTGTTAATGGAAAATTAATTGCATCAGTATCTTCAGTTGATAAAGAAACCTACGAATCGGTTCTGCAAAAATCACAACAAGCTTTTTTACAATGGCGCTTATGGCCTGCGCCAAAAAGAGGAGATATTGTTAGGCAAATTGGTGAAGCATTAAGAGAAAATAAATTACCTCTCGGAAAGTTAGTTAGCTATGAAATGGGCAAGAGTTTGCAGGAAGGCCTTGGCGAAGTACAGGAGATGATAGATATCTGTGATCTGGCTGTAGGACTATCAAGACAACTGTATGGATTAACAATGCACAGTGAAAGACCGGGACACAGAATGTATGAGCAGTATCATCCGCTGGGAATTGTGGGAATAATTTCTGCATTTAATTTTCCTGTGGCTGTGTGGAGCTGGAATGCAATGATAGCATGGGTTTGCGGAGATGTTTGTATATGGAAACCTTCAGAAAAAACGCCTTTATGTGCAGTAGCCTGTATGAATATTGTATCTGATGTTTTTACAAAGAACGAAGTGCCTGAAGGTGTGAGTAATTTAATTATTGGAGGCAAAGAGGTTGGTGAATGGATGAGCAATGATAAAAGGATTCATTTAATATCTGCAACAGGATCAACCCGGATGGGCAAAGCAGTTGGTGAAGCCGTTGCTGCAAGATTAGGAAGAAGTCTTTTAGAACTTGGTGGCAATAATGCAATCATCATTTCTAAAGAAGCAGATCTTGACATGGCATTGATCGGGTGTTTATTTGGTGCTGCAGGCACAGCAGGGCAAAGGTGTACTACCACACGCCGATTAATAATTCACGAAGATGTGTATGAAACTTTTAAAGAAAAATTAGTAAAGGCATATAACCAATTAAAAATTGGCAACCCATTAGAAGAACACAATCATGTTGGGCCATTGATAGATAAAGATGCGGTGAAAATGTACCTTGATGCAATTGAAAAATGCAAGTCACAAGGTGGAAAATTTATTGTAGAAGGCAAAGCATTATCAGGCAAAGGATATGAAAGCGGTTGTTATGTGCAACCCTGTATAGCAGAAGTAAAAAATGATATTGACATTGTTCAGCATGAAACATTTGCTCCAATACTTTATCTTATAAAATATAAAACGCTTGACGAAGCAATTGCTTTGCAGAACAATGTGCCACAGGGTTTATCAAGCTCCATCTTTACATTGAACATGAGAGAATCTGAACAATTTCTTTCTGCTGCAGGAAGTGATTGCGGAATTGCAAATGTAAATATAGGAACTTCAGGAGCCGAGATTGGTGGCGCATTTGGCGGTGAAAAAGAAACCGGTGGCGGCCGTGAAAGCGGAAGTGATGCCTGGAAAGTTTATATGCGCAGGCAAACCAATACAATCAATTATACAGATAAACTTCCCCTTGCTCAGGGAATAAAATTTACAGTCTGAACCATGATTATCTGAACCATGATTTTTGAAATTAAAGGGATTAATGAGAATTAAAAGTTATTGAAATATTTTTTTTAATCTTATAAATAATAAAATCCTATAAATCATGGTTAACACAAATTTGTTATAATCTTTATAAATGGTACTTGTACCTCGGTTAATTTATAAATATTTGCAGAAATAAATTATTATCATGATATCATTTAAACACGTAGTATTTTTTGTTTTTATAATTGTAACTATTCCTGTTGTAACACCTGCGCAGGGAAATTCAACAAAAGAGGCACCTAAAAATTGGCACCAGCTTGATAAAGCTGAGACTGGTTATTACGGTATCAGTCTTGACAAAGCCTATCAATTTGTAAAAAATAAGAAAAGCAAAACTGTGTTGGTTGCAGTAATAGACAGTGGGGTTGATACAGCTCACGAAGATCTGAAGACTATTTTATGGCATAATCCAAAAGAGATTCCCGGTAATGGCATTGATGATGACCACAATGGTTATGTTGATGATGTGTATGGATGGAATTTTATTGGTGGCAAAGACGGCAGAAATGTAAAAGAGGATTCGTATGAAGGGGCAAGGGTTTACCATAAATTAAAAGCCAAATATGGTACACTTGTTCCTGATGTATCTTCTGCAAAAACTCCTGAAGAAAAAACTGAATTTGAAACATATCGTAAAGCAAAAGAAAAAATAGAAGGTGATGGAGCAAGCGGTGTTGACCTTGTTTTGCTGCAAAGAATTTATAACAGCATGCATACCAGTGACAGTATTTTACAAATAGCACTGAACAAAAAAATATTCACAGGCATAGAGCTGGATGCTTATTACCCCACCCAGCCGGATGTTACAAAGGCCAAATCAATTTATTTGGGATTTTTAAAAGCAAACAATGCTCTTGAGCAAAACAATAAAGAATTTATGGAAGGTTTTCAGGAATATCTTGCCGGCGAACAGAGAAAAGCAGATGCAAAAATAAATCCTCCTAAAGATTATCGTGGTGAAATTGTGAAAGATGATGAAACTAACATCAACGATAAATATTATGGCAATAACGATGTAATGGCCGGCACTCCTATGCATGGCACACATTGCGTTGGTATTATTGGTGCTGCAAGAAATAATGGCAAAGGTGTAAATGGAATTGCAGATAATGTAAAAATTATGATGGTACGTGCAGTACCTGATGGTGATGAGCATGATAAAGATATTGCACTGGCAATTAGGTATGCAGTTGATAATGGCGCACAAATAATAAGTATGAGCTTTGGTAAAGATTTTTCTCCACAAAAAATATGGGTTGATGATGCAGTAAGGTATGCGGAAAGTAAAGGGGTATTATTGGTTCATGCAGCAGGCAATGATGCAAAGAATATTGATACTGCGGATAACTTTCCTAATCCTGTTTTTATTGATGGCAAGGGGCGTGCAAATAGTTTTGTAACTGTTGGTGCCAGTGGAGATCCGTCTAATGGCGGACTCACAGCGGGTTTCAGCAATTATGG
>JALYYX010000136.1 GCA_030946075.1 Bacteroidota bacterium
TATAATCTCTATAGACAATACTATTCGTTTAGCTATGTATAGTAATCGCTTTCTTATTAAAACGATGCAAATGGTAGGGGCTACAAGAAGTTTTATTGCAAAACCTTTGGACATTAAAGCTTTTACAAATGGCTTAATCGCATCAGGAGTTGCCATTGGATTATTAATTGCTTTTATTTCTGTCGCTGAAAAAATTGAACCTTCGCTAAAAGTGCTTCATGATAACAGCAGTATGCTTTTATTATTTGTATGCATAATAATTTTAGGATTATTTATTTCCTTACTAAGTACGCATCGTTCGGTATTAAAATATTTAAAAATGAAACTGGATGATCTTTATTGATGCACCTACTAAATGTTACTTTTACACTATTGAAAAAATTATATGGCACAAACTAAAAAAGCTACATCCGCTAACACAAAAGAAAAAATAACCAATACACTTTTCACTAAAGAAAATTATAAATGGATGCTCATTGGGTTGACAGTGATGGCCATAGGTTTTTTTTTAATGGCGGGAGGTAAAAGCAGCGACCCCAATGTATTTCAGGATAAAGATGTGTACAGCACAACAAGAATTACAATTGCACCCATTTTAATTATTGCCGGCTTACTAATTGAAATTTATGCCATCATGAAAAAACCTAAATAAAAAAAGATTTAAAATAATTGTATGGCAATGATATTTTTTCATTGCCTTTTTTTATGTTGCATACTAATCGTAAAACATGACAGTAGTACAATCCATAATTATTGCAATTGTAGAAGGTGTAACAGAGTTCATTCCCATTTCTTCCACAGCTCATATGCGTATGACGGAAAATATTTTGGGGCTTAGCAATACTGATGAATTTTTAAAAGTGTTTACTATCGCAATCCAGTTAGGCGCAATACTTTCTGTAGTGGTTTTGTATTGGAAAAAATTCTTTGATTTTAAAAGACTAAATTTTTATCTAAAACTAATTATAGCTGTTATACCTGCACTGATCTTTGGCAAATTATTTAAAGATCAGATAGATAAAATATTAGAAAAGCCTTTGATAATTGCGATCATTATGCTTGCAGGAGGAATTGTTTTATTATTTGTAGATAATTGGTTTAAGCGGCCTGTAATAAAAGATGAAAAACAGATCGGAAATTTTACTGCATTTAAAATTGGATTGTACCAATGTTTATCAATTATTTTTCCGGGGTTAAGCCGCAGTGCCGCTACAATAATAGGCGGAATGAGTTTGAAATTATCACGCAGTGCGGCGGCAGAATTTTCTTTTTTTCTAGCCGTACCTACAATGCTTGCTGCGACTGTTTATACGATTTATAAATACATACAAGAAAATGGAGCTTTCACATCTGAACAAATAAAATTGTTAGCCATGGGAAATGTAATTGCATTTATAGTAGCAATGATCGCAATTAAATTCTTTATTAATTTTTTAAAAAAGCATGGCTTTCGTGTATGGGGAATTTATAGAATTATTGTTGGCCTTGCATTAATTATACTCATCTATTCAGGTTATATAAATAAATAATTTATCTAATAATTAAACCATAATGTATTTATGAAAGCTCTTAGAATTATTGCATCTATTATTGCATTGTTAGCCCTGGCATATTATGCATATCAGTATTTCGGAAAGCCAAATGGTAAAGAATACGATTATGATAAAAACCACAGTGTTTATTATAAAGGCGATGGCTTAACTGAAGCTGATGCAAAAAAAGCTGCCAACTATCTGCATGACTTAGGATATTTTGCAAACGACAATGAAGCAAGCATACAAATAACATCAAGCAAAGAATTAAAAGATACCATTGGTGTACACTTTATTGTTCAGAAAGATAAGGTTACCCCTGAAGTAGAAACAGCCTTCACGAGCATTACGGCAGATATGGCAAATAAAATATTCAATGGCAAGCCTGTACACCTTTACCTTACTGATAAATATTTTGATAATGTAAAAGATCTTGGATATGTTCCTCCTGCACAGCAGCAAACTGAGCAAAAGACAGATACAGAGACGATCAAAAAAACGGATGACGAAAAGTAAAATAATCTTTTTAGTGATAAATTTATTTTGAAAATATTACTATGCAAACTGCATCCAAAAAAGTTATTACAAGCTGGGCAATGTACGATTGGGCAAACAGCTCTTACTCGCTGATAATTGCCTCTGCAATATTTCCTGCATACTATACATTTATTGCACCACCACAGGTTAATTTTATTGGAAGAACCTTTGACAGAACTGCACTGGCCTCATATTCAATATCATTTTCATTTTTAATTATTGCTATTCTTTCTCCTATACTCTCTTCAATTGCAGATTACAAGGGAAATAAAAAATCTTTCATGCAATTTTTTTGCTACATGGGTTCTTCAGCATGTATTGCACTTACGTTTTTAACTAAAGAAAATATTTCTTATGGCATAGTATGCTCCATACTGGGTTCAAT
Organism: Bacteroidota bacterium; assembly: GCA_030946075.1. GTDB lineage: Bacteria > Bacteroidota > Bacteroidia > Chitinophagales > Chitinophagaceae > Ginsengibacter. The sequence continues at coordinate 2,455 of JALYYX010000136.1, forward strand.
AGGTTTTTGCGGCAGCATTGTTTTTTATAATGCATACCTGCCCGAAATTGCGGCAGAAGAAGATCAGGATAAAATAAGTGCAAAGGGTTTCGCAATGGGTTATGTAGGCAGTGTTTTATTAATGATTGTTTGCCTTGCTGCTATTATGCTCAATGATGCATTGCATTGGGGATGGGGTGCATGGCCCACACGTTTATCCTTTCTGGCAGTAGGCTTATGGTGGGCAGGCTTTGCACAAATAACTTTCAGAAATCTTCCTCCATCCAAAGCTTCGCAACAGCGCCCTGAAAAAAATATTTTCGTAAATGGCTTTTACGAGCTAAAAAAAGTGTGGCATCAATTAAGTAATTATCCTGTTACAAAAAGATTTTTAAGAAGTTTTTTCTTTTATAATATGGGGGTACAAACGGTAATGTATCTGGCAACTTATTTTGCTTCTGAAGAAATAAAAATGGAAGCTTCTCAATTAATTATTATAATTCTTATCATTCAATTAGTTGCCATTGCCGGCGCAACATTGTTTGCGAGATTATCAAAGCGAACAAACAATCTTTTTACACTTGGAGTTATTATTATTGTTTGGATAGTTGTTTGCATTTCAGCCTTTGCTATTTCAAAACAGGCCAGGGTTTTAAAACCTTATACAGGTAAAATTGTGATGCTTGAAAAACAAAAAGAAATTTCAGGCGATGCAGATGGAAAAATTCAAAACCAAATTCAAGTAGTAAGAAACCAAAGAAAACCTCTTGAAACGCCCATTAGCTATGAGTTTTATATTGTAGCAACTATTGTGGGGTTAGTAATGGGCGGAGTTCAGTCCATGTCAAGATCTACTTATTCCAAACTTTTACCGCCTACAAAAGATACTGCGTCTTACTTTAGTTTTTATGATATCTGTGATAAAATAGGAACGGTAGTTGGCACTTTATCTTTCGGGTATGTTGCTGAATTTTATGGAGGTATGGGAAATTCCGTGTTAGCACTTATGGTATTTTTTATTATTGGCGGAATATTATTATTATTTGTTGATCCCAAAAATAAAACTGCTATTGCATGAAATTATATTCAGTAAATGCAGGCTATTTTAAACTGGATGGAGGTGCAATGTTTGGCGTTGTGCCAAAAAGTATTTGGCAAAAATTAAACCCACCGGATGAAAATAATATGTGCAGCTGGGCAATGCGATGTTTATTAATTGAGGATGAAGACAGGCTTATTCTTGTTGATAATGGAATGGGCAATAAGCAGGATGCAAAATTTTTTGGCCATTATTTTATACATGGAGATGATACGCTTGAAAAATCTTTAGCTAAAAATGGATTTAATAAAAACGATATTACCGATGTTTTTTTAACGCATTTACATTTTGATCATTGCGGTGGATCTATTGAAAGATATGGAGATAAATTAATTCCTGCTTTTAAAAATGCAGCCTATTGGAGTAATGAAATGCACTGGGAATGGGCAGTTAATCCTAATGATAGGGAAAAGGCAAGCTTTTTAAAAGAAAATATATTGCCGATAAAAGAAAGCGGACAATTAAGATTTATTAACGTTAAGGACGGAATTAACTTTACTGAAAATATTAAAGTGCGCTTTATGAATGGCCATACAACGGCTATGATGTTACCGCAAATAAATTATAAAGAAAAAATAATTGTTTACATGGCCGATCTATTACCCTCTGTTGGGCATATACCTGTTCCGTATGTGATGGCTTATGATACACAACCCCTGCAAACCTTACAAGAAAAAAAAATATTTTTAAAAGAAGCAGAAGAAAAAAATTACATTTTATTTTTTGAGCACGATCCAAAAACTGAATGCTGCACATTGCAACTTACTGAAAAAGGAATTCGCAGTAGAGACGTTTTTACACTTACAGAAATATAATTACCGGATACTTATTAATGATGTAAGCGGATAACGCAGGTTTTTATAACCCATCATATCAACTTTAATATTACCCACAGAAATTGGAGATTCAATTCGTAAAACAATGTGGTTGGGATCGTCGCTTACCCACACACTCATCTTTTCTCCACCTTCAAACATAGTTCCTTTTATAAGCAAGGGTTTAAACTTTATTGATTTGAATTTTCCATACCTCGTTTTAACCGTTTCTCTTCCAATATATCTTAAGTAAAGATGATTTACCTCATCATCTAAAAACATATCAAAAGGTATTTTATCATTGGGATTATATTTATCAAAGTTTATATTTCTTGCATAATATATAGCGCTTATAACATCCTGCATACAGCCGGGAATTTTAAAAACACCATTAGTGCTTATGGCTGTTCCTGCGCTGTGGTTAAAGGTTACATTGTTATATATTTTATATCCCCCCTCATTTACATTGCGAATAAATTTAATTGGCAGCATGGTAGCCGTATCAATAAATGTTTCATACTTATCCCGTACTTTAAAAAAATTATCAAAGAAAGAATATGATTTACCTTCTCCGGTACAATGATATGTTTGCCGGCCATTAAATTTTTCCGATGCAACACCGAAGGTTGCCTCACCAGCAGCTATATACATACCCATTGTATTGTAATACACCTTCATCGTAATTAGTTCTCCAACAGAAAATGAAGTGTTTTTTATTCCGCAAAATTCATCCCCGGCTTTCAATGAAAAAGCAGTAAGAAGAATTGAAACCGTTCCAATAATTTTTATTTTTCTCATCTGTAAAATCTAAATTTCCTTTTCTTTAAAAAATCTTTTTCCAATTATTAAAAAACTTCCGGCCAATGCAGGTATAAAAAGATTAATAAACCAAATGCCAAAAGTCGTTCCTATTATTCCCACAATATTCGCACTATACAAACTTAAAAGTTCTGTGCTGAATTTTCCTCTTATGCCTAAATCTGCAATTGCAAATGAGGGCACGATTGCAAGCACTAAATACAAAACTGTAATAATCCAAAAACCTTGCTGCCAGGTTGTTTGCACTTGTAATACCTGCAACAGCAATATATATTGTATGACGAAAACAAGGTAGCGGAGAAACGAGAGACCAAGCAACCTTAACAATAATTTGGGAGTAAACTCATCAAGCACACTGATGTACTGAACATATTTTGAAACCGCAGGAATTCTTTCAACCAGCTTTATTATCCATGATAACCTGAAAAGAAATATTAAAAGAATAACTGTTGTACATACAGATAAAAAAAGCAACGTCTTCAACCAAAAAAAAGAAAGCCCCATAATAGTATTTTCATTTGCAAAATTTGAATGCAGTAAAAAAAATAGCCCTCCGCAGCCCATGAGTACAGTAATGGTAAGCTGGCAAATACTTCCTGCAATAGATAAGGAAACTGATTTAATTCTTTTACCTTCTTTTATAAATAAAATCCGCCCCCCATATTCACCAATTCTGTTGGGCGTATTTAATGAAAGCGTTACTCCTGCTAAAACAGATTTGAATGCCACCCAATAAGTTAATGGGCTCAGGTCTTTCATTAATACCTGCCATTTTCTTGCCTCTAATCCCCAGTTAACAAACACAAGTATTATCACTAACCAAAACTTCCAGGCATCTTCACCAAAAGGAGCATGCTTTATTAATACTAAGGACTCATGGAGATTTGGTTGCTCCTTAACTTGTTTATATAAAGAATAAAATAACCAAATGCCCAGCAACGGACCCAACACATAGTTGAAAAATATTTTAATATTTTTGTTGGGACGGAACATTCTATTTTTTAACTCTGATACAAATGGAAATGTCTTTCAAAAATAATCTTCACTTTGGATAAAAAATCAAAAATCATTTTAGGGATTGATCCGGGAACATTGATGATGGGTTTTGGAATTATAGAGATTACAGGAAATATTGTTACGCTAATTGAAATGGATGTTTTAAAGCTTTCTCCTAAAAACGATGCTTATGAAAGATTACGGCTTATTCATCATAAAGTTTGTGACCTGGTAAAAACGCATGCCCCGCATGAGCTCGCAATAGAGGCTCCCTTTTTTGGTAAAAATGTGCAAAGCATGCTAAAGTTAGGCAGAGCACAGGGTGTAGCTATTGCCGCTGCCATGCAATCAGGTTTACCGGTAACAGAATATTCTCCAAGAAAAATAAAACAATCTATTACAGGCAATGGAAATGCAGATAAGCAGCAGGTAATGAAAATGCTGCAAAGAATTTTAAATTTTAATGATGATCCGAAATATTTAGATGCGACGGATGCTTTGGCTGTTGCAGTTTGTCATCACTTTCAGGATAATGTTTTACAAAAAGGCACGTCGAAAAAAATGAATGGTTGGAAGGAATTTCTTGTAAAAAATCCGGGAAGAATAAAATAAGGTTTACAAATATTCTAAAATTTTTTGTTCAGCTGCTTTTAAATCTTCCAAAGAAACTTTCATTTTAGGGCGGGTAAAATTAAGGTCATCAGCATAATTTATGGGAACCAAATGCATGTGTGCATGGGGCACCTCCAAACCAACAACACTTATTCCGCATCGATTACAATTAAATGCCTTTTCTATAGCCTGGGCAATAGGTTTTGCAAACAAAAGCATTTTAGCAAGATATTCATCCGGAACATCAAAGAATTTATCAACTTCTATTTTTGGAATAACTAATGTATGCCCCTCCACCAAAGGATACACATCTAAAAAAGCAAAAAATTTTTCATTCTCTGCAATTTTATAACTTGGAATTTCTCCTTTTATTATTTTGGAAAATATGGTCATTAAAAGATGTTTTGAAGATAAAAAATATAGCCCACATTTGTATAACAGTTATTATGCCATCTAAAAAGATTTTAAATTTAGCTGCGCAATTGGATGTAGAATTATTTCCTCAGACAAAACGAGATTATAGTGGAAACTATGATCGGCACTATCTTTCAATTAAGGCACAATACTTTCTTTGATAAAGAAAATTTTCTTTATGCAAAAGAGTAATCCCAAAAAACCTTTGAGACCTCCACAAAAACAAGAAAAACCCGGAGAAGAATATAAAATGATACCACGCCCTGTTTTTGATAACCCATTAGTGAAAGGAAGTGAAAAGCTTGCAGATAAAATTGCATTAATAACCGGCGGCGATAGCGGGATAGGCAGATCTGTTGCAATATTGTTTGCTAAAGAAGGTGCAGATGTAGCAATTGTATATTTAAGTGAAGATAAAGATGCTGAAGAAACAAAAAATATAATTGAACAAACTTATGGCAGAAGATGTTTATTAATCTCAGGTGACATCAGCAAAGAAAAATTCTGCAAAAATGCAATTGCAAAAACAATAAAACAATTTGGAAGAATTGATATTTTAGTTAACAATGCTGCCACACAATTTGAAAGCAAAAGCATTGAAGAAATTTCTACAGAGCAACTAACCAAAACATTTGAAACAAATATTTTTGCAATGTTCTGGTTAATAAAAGCAGCCTTGCCGAATATGAATGAAGGCAGCACAATTATAAACACCACTTCAGTTACTGCTTATAGAGGCAGTGCAGAACTTATGGACTACGCTTCCACAAAAGGCGCCATTGTTAGCTTTACACGCAGCCTTGCGCAAAATTTAATTGAGAAAAAAATAAGAGTTAATGCAGTAGCTCCCGGCCCTATTTGGACGCCATTAATTGTTGATACTTTTGAAGGAGATAAAGTTGCCAAACATGGCAGCGATGTGCCGATGAAACGTGCCGGCGAGCCTGTAGAAGTAGCCCCTTCATATTTATTTCTTGCCTGCGATGATTCAAGCTACATTACAGGCCAGGTGCTGCACCCAAATGGAGGAGAAATTGTAAATGGTTAATAAAAGATAATGACAACTGAAACCGGAGAAGAAATTAAGATCACCAATAAAAAAATAAAAAGTATTGGCAGCGATCCTGTAAAAACCGCTAAGGCAATTAATCTTGTTTATGTAAATGATACCGATGCCGGAATTGAAAGGATTAAACACGGAGATAAATTTGAATACTTTTTTAAGGGAGAAAAAATAAAAGATGATGAAGAGTTGTTACGAATAAAGCATTTGGTAATACCTCCTGCCTGGACAAAAGTTTGGATTTGCCCCAAAGATAATGGCCACCTGCAGGCCACCGGATTTGATGTACTAGGAAGAAAACAATACAGGTATCATGCAGACTGGAATAAATTTCGCAATCAAACAAAGTTTTATCGCCTCCATGAATTTGGGAAAGTATTGCCTGCAATACGTTTGCAGTTGGAAAAAGATATTTCATTACCTACACTTTGCCAGGAAAAAGTTTTAGCGGCAGTAGTAAGCTTAATGGAACGAACAAATATTCGTGTAGGGAATAACATGTATGAAAAACTGTATGGCTCTTATGGATTAACTACGCTAAAAGATAAACATGTAAAAATTGATGGCGCAAAACTTAAATTTTCTTTCAAAGGAAAGAAAGGAGTTTTTCATGACATAAGTATTAAAAACAATAAGCTCTCAAAAATTGTAAAGCAATGCAGGGATATACCCGGTAAAGAATTATTTCAATATTTTGATGAAAATGGTGAAAGGCATTCCATTGATTCAGGAATGGTAAATGATTATATTAAAAAGATAAGCGGAGGAAGTGATTTTACTGCAAAAGATTTTCGTACATGGGCAGGTACGGTACAAGCCTTGCTGGCATTGAAGTCTATCGGTTGTTGCGATACGGCAACTGAAACAAAAAGAAGAATTGTAGAGGCGCTCGATATTGTTTCGCAGCACCTTGGTAATACAAGAACCGTTTGTAAAAAATATTATGTGCATCCTCTTATTTTATCTTTATACGAAAGCCAAGGTTTAGAAAAGTACATTGGCGAACTTGATCAAATTGAAAAAAATGATAACAAAACCGATCTTACTCCGGAAGAAAAAGTTGTAATGAAAATTTTAGAAACGAATTAAATTTCAATATTACTAACTTAGTGAAATGAATGAAATTGCGATAAAAGTTAGCCGGATATTTAAAGAAAATTTTTCAACATCTGCACATCTGTATTATTCTCCTGGCCGAATAAATTTTATCGGTGAGCATATTGATTACAATGATGGCTTTGTAATGCCCGCAGCTATTGATAAAGGAATTGTATATGCTATTGCATTGAATAATACTGATGAAATAAATTTTGTTTCTATTGATTTTAATGAAAGGCTTTCCATAAATATACATGGTATAAAAAAATCGGAGGGATGGAAAAATTATGTACT
>JALYYX010000138.1 GCA_030946075.1 Bacteroidota bacterium
CTTTCTAATATTTTCTATATGATTATTACTATTATTATTTTCTTTTTTTGGTTCTTTTTTTCTTTGTTAATAAATCAATTTTGTTAATAACCTACAATCATAAAGAGTCTGTGAACTATAACACCAAAGGTACATAATGGTACAGCCGTTGATGCAGACAGGTTCTTTTTGATATGAGATGCTTCGTATAGAAATTCAAGCTAGCAGGCTTATTATTAAGGTTACAAAGAAGCTCATATCTAATGATTGTTTAAACCATTTTTTATGAAACAATACAATCATTTCTTTGGAGTAGATATCTCTAAAAAAACTGTAGATATAACTTATATCTGCAATCAACAAATCATTCACCGGCAATTTAGCAATGATCCCGATGGAATGGAAGAGTTACTGCAATGGTTAAAGGAACTCAATATTATTTTTGAGCACGCACTTTTTTGTATGGAAGCCACCGGTTTATATTGCTTTGCATTAACACAATTTTTAGCTGTTAATGAAATTGATACCTGGATTGAACATGCAGCTCAAATAAAAAGAGCAAGCTCCTTGGACCGAGGCAAAAATGACAAAGTAGATTCTAAACGTATTGCTGTGTATGCCACAAAAAATTTAGATCGTTTGCGCCTCTGGAAGCCTATGAATACTACATTAGAGAAGATTAAGCATTTAGCCAGCTTGAGACAAAGACTGGTAGAGACAAAAAAGAAATTAGAGACTCCCATTAAAGAATTTGAAAGTGTGGGTAATGTTGCAATGGCTAAGTTGCTTGCCAAAACAATTAAAAATTCTTTGTCAGCAATTGATAAAGACTTAAAAAAGGCAGAGGAAAAAATCGTTGAGATTGTGAACGATGATGAGAATTTAAAACAGCTTTTTAAATTGGTTACTTCGGTTGTGGGCATTGGCTTTGTTACAACTATAAATTTATTGGTTTATACAAATGGCTTTACTGTTTTAAAAGATACCAGGAAGCTTGCATGCTATTGCGGTGTGGCTCCTTTTGTATATTCATCAGGCAGTAGTATAAGAGGAAAAACAAAAGTGCATTTTATGGCTAATAAAAAACTTAAGAGCAATCTTCATATGGCATCATTAACAGCGGTAAAACTGGATGCTGATTTAAAAGCATATTATGAAAGAAAAGTTGCAGAAGGAAAAAATAAAATGAGTGTGTTAAATGCTGTAAAAAATAAATTGTTAGCAAGAGTGGTAGCCGTTGTTAATAAGCAACAGGAATATGTGAAAAGATCAGCCTAAAATAGTTTTGTTTTTGTCATAGAAATCAATGGCGAAAAAAAGATGTTGCTTTATAAATTTTTGCCGTTGGTCAAAAGGCCAGACGGCGGCTCTCACGGGTTGCATGTGGAACACCCACGATGGCAAGAAAAGCATGTGGAATCCTCGGTCAGCCTCAAGACACCGGCCAGGAAGAGGGCAAAAGAGTAATAGTTTGCGGGACTAGTTGAGACTAAAGAATTTGAATATTTTAATTAATTTTACGTTATCAAATAAAAAGCATGACTTACATAACAATAGATACGAAAACACAACAGGCAAAAAAATTTGTTGAACTTGTTGAGACCATGCCATTTGCTAAAATATTGACGGAGCCAAACGATACAACAAAAAAAGCAATTGATTCAGTAAGAAAAGGTAAAACCCGCAAACACAAATCATCAAAAGAACTTATTGCATTTTTGAATAGGTAGCATGTATCAGCTAACTACTACCAAACAGTTTGATAAAGATTATAAACTTTGTAAGAACCGTGGGTATAAACTTACTTTGATTAATACAATATTTCTCAATTAGAAAAGACAGGTTCTGTACCTGCTAAAAACAAACCACATAAACTTACAGGAAACTATACAGGTTTTAAAGAATGCCACATACAACCTGATTGGTTATTGATATGGTTTCAAAATGACGTATCAAAAGTATTAGAGCTTACAAGAACTGGTACTCACTAGGATTTGTTTTAATTGTATTTTATTAATGTTGCATAAAACAATTGTTGGTGCAGCTCATTCACAAAACCTTTTGGAACACCAACCAACGGCGAAAATGGGAATGCATAATACAGTTGTTGGTGCAGCTCACTCACAAAACCTTTTTGAACCCCATCAATGGCGAAAAAAGGATGTCGCTTTATAAATTTTACCTTTGGTCAAAAGACCAGACGGCGGTTCTCACGGGTTGCAGATGGAACACCTACGATGGCAAAGAAACTGAAACTGTAAGGTGGTTTCTTGTCGAGACGAAGGAAGGGCGGAAATTATTGTTTAATGTCTTTGCCATATTTGGCGTGCGGCTCAGCAACTTTACTAATTGATTCAAAAGTATTTTTTACTTTGATGATATGCTTTTTATTAAGAGATGATTCATCTTTTATTGAAAAATCTTTTTCTATAAATTCAACTTCGCAATTAGGAGGCAATGATTCGGCAAGAGATGGATTTTTTATAATCTCTCTTACGAAATCAAATGTGAGCCCGATGTTTCTATTGATGGTTTCTTTCTTTGTCATTTCTTAAAGGATTTTAAATACCGTTGCTTATAAAATTCCCATTTGTCTTTAATATCCTGCTCTGCAAAGATAGACGCTTCTCTTAAACCTGCAATTTCAATAACCGTTTTTTCTTTTTCACCATTTGGGTTCATTACATCCCGATGAAAAAACCCATGTGCTAAATCATATCTTACTATTGGTATCCATTTTTTTGCAATTAGCGATTCATATTGAAAAACAATATTTATTAATTCACCCTTTCTTAATTGATAATCTCACACGCAGTCTCTCATTATTATCATCGTTTAATGATTTCGTGAATTCCTTAATCATTTTTAAAAGTACTAATAATTGTAGTTTATAAGTCATCGTTGCAAACGAGGACTAGTTGGAGGGAAAAAATTAAAAATAGCGGATCACCTTTGCCTTGCATTTCAATCCAAAGTTTGGCGCCGTTAACAGTTACAAACTTTCCCTGCGGATGAATAAATTGTGCATTCACAGAAAAAAGAAAAAAGAATAAGAAGACTATAGTATTCGCAATTTTTTTTTGTAAACTAAAGAACGCTTTTTTTTAAAGATATAATAGAAATCAAGAGTGTATGAGTTTATTTTACAATATCTCGGATGCAGAAAATTTGATTACTTATGACTGATATGTGAATTATGTAATACAATTATTTAATTGTGTAATTGTTTTGGTCCCATAATCTTCATCTTTGATATACCAAACAAGCTCAAAATTTTTACTACACTTCTTCTCACAATTGCAACAATGAAAAATAAAACCCAAATATTAATCTTAGATGATTCTAAAGATTTGCTTGAGGCTTTAAATATGTTTTTAGAAAAGGATTATACCATAACTACAACCACTTCAAAAAATGGGCTTTATAAAAAGCTGGAATTTTTTAAACCTGATATAATTATTTTAGACGTATTTCTTGATGGCCAGCCAGAGGGTAGAGAAATATGTAAGCAGTTAAAATCTGATGTTGAAATCAGTAGTATTCCTGTTTTATTAATGTCTGCAAACCCCGCAGGGTTATTAAATTTTGAAGAATGCAAGGCCGATGCTATCCTTGAAAAACCTTTCAATCTTTTTAAGTTATCTGCTATAATAACGTCATTAACCCGATCGGTTAAAACAAAAAATATCTATTTAAATAAATTATCGGAGATGCAGATAAAATCCGGGATAAAAAATGCCTATGTCTGTAATTAAACCAAAAGTTGTTTTTAGTGACACCAAAGCCTTTGGCTGGTCTCAGGATATTTTATATGCAATAGCTCTTATCTATTTGTTTTTCATATAAAAATTAATCGCATGCAATGCAGCATTATCGCCAATTAATTTTTCGCAACTTCTTTTTATCATAAAAATTTCGTACGGTTACGAACCATGTAAATAACCAATTATCTATTTTCCTGGTAAATACTATGTACCGGGTATATTGATGGCTGCTGTATAGGGGATAAATTATTTTTCTGAATAATTGGCATAAGCACTTTCCCAAATTCATCAAAGGCCTCCTGAGATTCCCAGATATCCACAACAGTTCCTCCACCTTCTGCTTTAATAGCACCAACATGAAATACCAAACCTTTTGGGTTACCATTTCCCGAAGCTCTTAAGTCTTCCCATACTTTATCATATTGTTCTTTTGTCGCTTCCTGCGAAAATTGAAATTGAACCATAATCTTTTTCATAATAATTGTTTTAAATGATTAATAAATATGACAGGTGATTATAACTTTATATTTTCGAAGAGTAGGGATAGAAAGAATTGGGATTGCTAAATTAGAATATTTTTATAAAATAAAATTATGTGAAATTCCAGATTACAATGGTTGCAGTTCTGTTATAAGGCACAAGCGGATACTTGCGCCATGAAATTTTTTTATTTTATGAAGATAGAAGAACGAACCTTGCGCTATAAGTGGGGTTGCGTAATACAGTTGTTGGTGCAACTCACTCACAAAACCTTTTTGAACACCAATGGCGGGAAGAGATGAATTTGGAATGCTTACACATTGGGTTGCTTAGTACAAGTTGTTGGTGCACCTCACTCATAAAACCTTTTTGAACACCAACCAAGGGCGGCAGGAAACATACGTAAAATCATCTGCAGCGGGTTTTACTAAACAGCAATATATTATTAAAAATAAATGTCTGCTTTATTTTTTAACTCTAATCCGTACCAGCCCGTTTGATGCATGGGTCTTACCCTTAGGGCTGGTGGTTATTTTTCCCGGATTGTCATTATTAGGCATGGTACCATTGCTACTTCCGGAATATTTAATGCCGGTTACTCTTGGTGCATTAGATTTATTTTTCTTCCTGTGTAAGGTAGGGTGCTTTTTATGTTTTAAATGATTAGCCGTAGCTGCATTTTTATGGCTGATCTTTTTATCCTGGGCAGATACTGAAAGAGAGAAAAATAATATTATGGCAAGCAAGAAATATTTAATTTTCATAACAGGAATTTTTAAAGATCGGTGAGAGATTATTTACAATAAAATGTATTAAAAATTGTGCCATTATATGTTATAGTTATTATTTATTTAGAGAATTTATTGCGGATTATCTTTGCAGACTATTATGGCAAAAAATAAGGAAGAAATGCAGGATATTTTGCATGAAGAGTCAATAGAGATTTTTGGTGCAAGGGGGTTCAGGCTAATCATTTCGGGTAAGAATTCAATGAAATAGTTGGGTTAAGATACGTTAATGAGGGAAAATTATTTAGTAACGCTAAAATTATGTTACTGACAAAAATATTACTGTCCCAGCGGGGTCTTGGTGGTTTGGCTTTTGTGTGTTGACACGAGACCCTGCTGTCGGAAAGCATTACATATTTTTAGGAGCCATTTTATTCTGCATCGGGGTCTCGCTATACACAGGCTCTGCAAGGAAGACCCCGCTGGGACAGTAATTTCTGAAAGATCTTTACGCTTTTTTTCATCCGGTATGGTTTTGATAAAAGCATCAACACTGGCATCAGTTTCTATTGTTTTATTTTCTGCCATAAAATTTAAATTGAAAACTAATTTACAACTTTCAGGTTACTGGCGCAAGTATGCAGCTTTGATTTGTGCGGTAGGGTACTTGTGCCTTGGAAAAAAGGTTAAATTTAAAGTTGTTGATACTTTAAATTTACAGAATATTATATGGCACAAGTACGCTAAGTTATAAGCCAGCCCTGCATACTTGCGCCAGCGTGGGGGAAGAATGAGTCATTCCAACCACG
>JALYYX010000144.1 GCA_030946075.1 Bacteroidota bacterium
AATGATCTGTTGCCACGGGATGCAGCGCTTAAAAAAATATGGGGCAGTGATACTTATTTTAATGGCCGCAGTATGGATGTTTATATTGCTAAGCTTCGTAAGTATTTAAAAGATGATCCAACTATTGAAATCGTGAATATTCATGGCAACGGATTCAGATTGGTTGTGCAGGAGTAATTTCTGAACCATGATTTGGGTAGATTTAAAAAAGATTAGAGGGAAATTAAAATTGATTTCCCTTTTTTTATTCTGAAATATTAGTCTACGAAAACAACAAAGCCGTTCCTCCACTTCCATGCGGTTTTTTGCCAAGATGTTCATAAGCTTTCGGTGTAACTTCTCTGCCTCTCGGTGTACGCATTAAAAATCCTTCCTGGATTAAAAACGGTTCATACACTTCTTCAAGCGTTCCGGTTTCTTCACCTACTGCTGTTGCTATGGTTGTGATGCCAACAGGGCCTCCCTTAAATTTTTCAATTATTACAGAAAGGATTTTATTGTCCATTTCATCTAATCCATGCTCATCTACATTTAATGCTTTTAATGCATGTTCAGTAATAGCAAGATCAATAGTACCATTGCCAAGCACCTGCGCAAAATCTCTAACTCTTCTTAAAAGTCCGTTGGCAATACGAGGTGTGCCACGGCTTCTGCCGGAAATTTCAGTCGCCGCATCAGAAGTTATTTTAGTGTTTAAAATAGATGCTGAACGTAAAATAATTTTTTGCAATGTAACAGCATCGTAATATTCCAATCTTGATTTTATACCAAACCTTGAAAGCAAAGGAGCTGTTAGGAGCCCGCTTCTTGTAGTTGCACCGATTAAAGTAAAGGGATTAAGATTTATTTGAACACTTCTTGCGTTGGGCCCTGTGTCAATCATTATATCAATGCGGTAATCTTCCATGGCCGCATACAAATATTCTTCTACAACATTGCTCAGGCGATGAATCTCATCAATAAACAAAACATCATTAGCTTCAAGATTTGTAAGAAGTCCTGCAAGGTCCCCTGGCTTTTCAATAACAGGACCACTGGTTTCTTTAATGTTTACACCTAATTCGTTGGCTACAATTCGGCTCAAGGTTGTTTTACCAAGGCCGGGCGGGCCATGAAATAAAACATGATCCAATGCCTCATTGCGTTGTTTGGCAGCCTTAATAAATATCCGAAGGTTTTCAATTATTTGTCCCTGCCCTGAAAATTCTTCAATTACTGCCGGACGAATATTATTTTCAAATTCCTTATCGGCGGCAGTTAATAATTCTTTGGCGGTATTTAAATTATCATTGGGCATTTATTATCTTTATCAGCATTGTAAAACTAAACAAGTATTACGAGTTATAAGTGAAGAGATAATTATTGTATGCCTTTCAGCAGCACATTTCACCACTAATCATTGCTACCCTTAAATTAGCCTGATAACAACCTAATTTTATCTCTTGAAAATAAATATAAAATATTGGGTTTGCCAAATACTGGGCTGGGGCGGATGGACAATGATAAATTTATTTTTTGTTTACCTGTTTGCTAACGACATTTATTTAAAGCCTCCTGAAAAAAGCAGGATATTTCTAACTGACCTTTTCATCATATTTCTATGCGCCATTTTAGCTACACATTTATTGCGTTTTGTTTTAAATAGAATGCAATGGATGCGCCTGCCTACTAAAAAAATAATAATGCTTTTCATTTCAGGAGTGTGCTTAACAGGGCTTCTGTGTTATTATGGTCCTAAAGTTATCGCACGCCTCACAAATTCTTCTCTAATTGAATACGAAAAAAAGGAAAACCTATCTAAGGCCATTAATAAAGAAAAACAATTAAATGTAGCCGGTACTAATTATTATCTCGTCCATGCAAATAAATTGCAACCCCAGGATACTTCTAAATCAGGATTGAATTATACAGCAGCTTTTATAAATATTAAAAAATATACAGGCTGGTACAGAAATCATAATGGAGATTGGCAATACGAAGATCAGCACAAAGGAAGATTTTGGTGGGAGATAATTTTCACATTTATCTTGGTTGCCTTATGGCTTTTATTATATATGGTGTGGCACTTTGTGGAAAAAAACCGTAATGACCAGGTTGATAAATTAACGCTTGAAAAAACGGTGAAGGAATTGGAAGTCAACACCATAAAGTCTCACATAAATCCTCATTTTATTTTTAACTCATTAAATAGCATAAGGGCTTTGGTTGATGAAAATCCGCAGCGTGCAAGAAGGGCTATAACAGAACTTTCCAATATTTTAAGAAGCAGTATGCAGGTGGAAAAAATGGAAACAGTACCTCTTCACAAAGAACTGGATATTGTAAAAGATTACCTTGCTTTGGAACAAATGCGTTTTGAAGAAAGATTGAAAGTGGAATTTAAAATTGATGAAGATACTTTGGAACAACCCGTGCCTCCTATGATGCTGCAAACCCTTGTTGAAAATGCAATTAAACATGGTATCAGTAAAAATATAAACGGAGGATTTGTAAAAATTTGTTCTGATTTTACGAATGATAATCATGAGTTAGTGGTACAAAATTCCGGGCATATAAATGGAGAAATAAATGAAGATGGGTTCGGCATAAAAAGCACACAGGATCGCCTGAGGTTTTTGTATCATGGCAAAGCCAGTTTTCAAATAAAAAACATTGATGGGAATATGGTGGAATGCAAAGTAATTATGCCGGTAAATTATTGATTAATTATAGTTATTAACTCGCTATAAAATTTTTTAGCAATGAAAACCATTATTATTGATGATGAACGTTTGGCAAGGAACGAATTAAAAAAACTGCTGCAGGAATTCCCTGAAGTGGAAGTAATTGATGAAGCTGCAAATGCAAATGAGGGTATTGACAAAATTGAAAGCCTTAACCCCGATCTTGTTTTTTTAGATATTCAAATGCCCGGCAAAACAGGCTTTGAAATGCTTGCTGAGCTTGAAAAAGCGCCACATGTAATTTTTGTAACAGCGTATGACGAATATGCATTAAAGGCTTTTGATGTTAATGCGCTCGATTATT
>JALYYX010000150.1 GCA_030946075.1 Bacteroidota bacterium
CTCACCTATGCTGCCAACTGGGATGATTATAAAGTATTTCCTTTTTGGAAAAAACTTGATTACATCGGAATAGATGCTTACTTCCCTTTATCTGCTGAAGAAACACCTTCAACTATTTCTATAAGAGAGGGGTGGAGTAAATATATTGTTGAACTTAAAAGAAAAAGTTTAGAAAATAAACATCCGATTCTATTTACTGAATATGGCTACCGCAATGTAGATCATAACTGTGCAGAGCCCTGGAAAGAAGATGGTGGCAAGCAAAACGACGAAGCACAAAAAAATGCGTTGGAAGCCTTTTATCAAAGCTTTGCAGGAAAGAAATGGTTTGCGGGTGGATTTGTCTGGAAATGGTATGTAGATGAAGGTCATCATCGCAGAGAAGATATTGATTTTACTCCACAGAATAAACCGGCCGCAAAGGTGATTGAGAATTGGTATCGTGATTAAAATAATTACTGGCCAAAAAAGTTTATAAGTTTAACTCATCAAAAAAATTTATTACCTTCAAAAAAAATAAAGATGAAAACTAAATTATTTACATTGGCTACTGCAGGAATGCTTATCGCAAGCGGAATGATCTATGGGTTTACATCAAAGAAAAATACTTGCCCGTTGGAAGGCACTTCCAACTGCCCGAAAATAGATTGTCCTTTGGCGGGAACTCCTCAATGTCCCTATGACTCAAAGACTGCGGTTCTTAGTTGCTGTAAAAAGAAATGATAAATCCCTTTTGATATTTACTTATGTATTTAGTGGGGAATTGTATTCAATTTCTTTCGCTCAATCAACAGTTCCCAAAAGGCGTATCCCATCATTAGCAAATAACTAAATGCTACCAACCACAAATTTTCTTTAACGGGTATTGATTGGTAAGCATAGTAACTAAATGTTGCCGTATAGCACCAAACAATTGCATACCTGTGCCGTGTAAAAATTGAAATTGCAGCTACTGTACAAATGTACCAGGGATGAACTGTGGTAGAAAAAAGAAACCAGGTGGTGATGATGAAAAGCGCTTTTGTAAAAAAGAATTGCCAGCCAATATTTTTATTCCAGAAAGAAATAATAAAAATAATCAATGCAGATAATAAGATTAAAAACGGTCCGGCTATGGCAATAATATTATACCCTTTTATTTGGTTACCGAAATACCTCACTACATAATAAATGCTTGCATTAAATTCAAACTTGCGGATAAAAAGATCAATACTGTTAAGCATGTGTTGGATAGTGGCGATATCAAATACCAATGCAAACAAAATAAGAGAAGTGATTAATGAAATTAATGAATACTGCATTCCCTTTTTCCAACCCAGTTTATTTATTACTAAAGGAAGAAAAATTACAGGTATCAGTTTGGTTGCAATGCCCAGTGCCAGGCAAATCGCAGACCTCGTCCAATTTTTTTTAAGCAGCAACAAAAAAGCAAACAACACAAAAAATATCATCACTCCCTCAAAATGCACATTGCCAGTAAGCTCTGTTATCACCAGTGGATTTATAAAATAAAGCAACGCCAGGTGTTTTGATAAGGAAAGTTTTTTTAAGATCTGTCCTAACAGGAAAAGAGTGCCTATTTCAAACATCAGAATAATACACTTCAGTAAAATAATAGCACCACGAACATTCACGGGAAATACTTTTGCTGCCAGCCAAAAAATACCCTGCAACACCGGTGGGTAAATTGTATAGTGTTGCGTGGAATTTAACTGCCCAAACAATTCCTTTGTAATGCCTGTAACTGAAGGCATTTGCATTATTTCTACCGGTAAATAACTAAACGGATTTATTCCATTGGCAGCAAGCCTGCCATCCCAGATAAAACGATATACATCATCAGAGAGATTGGGTACAGAAAAAAGAAGAAGGATCCGAAATAAAATTGCGGCAATCACCAAATATTTAAAATGTGTAACAGAGAAAAATTTATAAGACACATAATAACCAGCAAATAAAATTGTAAAAAGAGATATGACCTGAAAAAAATTTTCTCTTTCGGTGTGATAAGCTAATAAATAAAAGGCAACACCACTCAGCGCCAATACCGGATAAAGCAACGGAGATCTTTTGAAGAGCAAGTTACTTTCCATAATGCATTAATTGCAAAGTATCCCGATAGGTGCTATCGGATGTTGCATTATGTTTCCAGTAATCAAGCCAAATCGTTTTTTTTCT
>JALYYX010000193.1 GCA_030946075.1 Bacteroidota bacterium
TCCTAATACTTACACAACAACAACTACAACAACTACTACAGGACCAGCCCCGGTTCCGGTTCGACACCGTAATTACAATACTACCAGGTCAAGGTCTTATAGTTCCGGTTCGGGTTCAGGACAAACAACCAGTACTGTGTACAGAAAAAAAGGCTGGAGCCATGCTGCAAAAGATGCAACTATTGGAGGCGTAGGAGGTGCTGTAGCCGGAGCTGTAATAAGTAAAAATCATGGTAAAGGCGCAATCATTGGTGGCGTAGTTGGTGCTGCAGGTGGTTATATTTTAGGCAAATCAAAAGATAAAAAAGAAGGAAGATAATCCTTTAGGAAAATCACATAAAATAAAAAAGATTCATGTAACCCGTGAATCTTTTTTATTGCCCCAACGTATAGAAATCTTTTGAACTTACATTTGCTATCTAAAATAAATATATATGACAGCAACGAAAGCTTATGCCGCACAAAGTGCAACTTCACCTTTAGCCGAATGGAGTTTAGAAAGAAGAGAACCAAAACCTCATGATGTGGAAATAGAAATTATTTATTGTGGTGTATGCCACAGTGATCTTCATACTGCACGAAATGAATGGCATGGGACGGTTTACCCTGTTGTACCCGGTCATGAAATTGTTGGACGGGTAACAAGAGTTGGGGATGCTGTAAAAAATTATAAAGCAGGAGATCTTGCAGCAATAGGATGCCTTGTAGATAGCTGCCGTGAATGTGAAAATTGCAATAAAGGATTAGAGCAATATTGTAAAAATGGGATGGTAGGCACATACAATTCGCAGGAAAGGGATGGCAGCGGAATTACCTACGGCGGGTATAGTAAATTAATTGTTGCTCACGAAGATTTTGTATTGAGAATATCTGATAAATTACCGCTAGAAGGTATAGCACCATTGCTTTGTGCAGGTATAACCACTTACTCGCCACTCCGGTATTGGAAGGTAGGAAAGGGTGATAAAGTTGGTATCGTTGGCCTTGGCGGATTGGGACATATGGGTGTAAAGCTTGCAGTGTCCTTTGGAGCAGAGGTTACCATGCTGAGTCATTCTCCATCAAAAGAGGCTGATGCAAAGAAACTGGGCGCTCATAAATTTGTTCTTACTTCAGATGAGCAGCAGGTAAAATCTTTAAATAATTATTTTGATTTTATTCTTGATACCGTTTCGGCCACACACGATTATAATTTGTATTTAAACATGCTGAATACAAATGGCAAAATGGTATGTGTGGGTGCACCTCCGGACCCTATTCAAACACCTGCATTTAATCTTATTTTGCAAAGAAGAAGTTTGGGAGGCTCGTTAATTGGTGGTATACCTGAAACACAGGAGATGCTTGACTATTGCGCAGAACATAATATAGTGAGTGATGTAGAAGTAATAAATATTAAAGATATTAATGAGGCTTATGAGCGAATGCTGAAAGGTGATGTTCGTTATCGCTTTGTAATTGATATGGCAACATTATAAGTGATAATATTTCTGAGGGCTAAATTTATTTTAAAACTTCGTGTAATTTATTTTCAAGATCAGGACCACGCAATTCCTTTGCAATAATTTTTCCTGCAGGATCTATCAGCACATTAAAGGGAATGCCTTCAATACCATATAATGGTACAGCAGCACTGTTCCAAAATTTAAGATCGCTTATTTGTGTCCAGGTGAGCCCGTCATCTTTAATGGCTTTTAACCATGCGGCTTTTTCTTTATCAAGTGAAACACCCAAAATAGTAAAATTTTTATCTTTAAATTTTTTGTAAGCAGCTACCACATTAGGGTTTTCGTGGCGGCAAGGGCCACACCAGCTTGCCCAAAAATCTACTAAAACATATTTGCCTTTAAATGAACTAAGAGAAATTTGTTTTCCCTCAGTATCCGGCATGCTGAAATCGGGCGCCATAGCTGCTTCGGTAGTGTTGTCGGTCTTATTTGTTGCTTTTGAAAGTGATTGATTGTATTGGGTTACCAGATTATTAAGTTGATGATGAGAAGGGAAACGGCTTGCTAATTTATTTACAGAAGCGGTTAGTATCTCAGGCTTTATTTGCTGCGTATAGCCCAATGCGAAAAGTGCAACTATCGGACTTTCCGTGGTATCAATATACTGCAAAAGAAAATCATTGTATTGCGTTTTTAATTTGGACAAATCATTTTTAGAAGCAGTTAAAGAACTGTCACCGGCATTCGATTCTTTTAAAGCGGTAATACCATTATCTGCAGCATGAAGTTTTCCCTGCAGTGAATCTAAAATGCTTATAAATTTTTTTAAAGAGGCATTTGCGGGTGAATTAAATGTTTGTGATTTGTAACCTTCATCGGCAGCATCTGCTGAAAATGCAATATCATTTTTATCATTTATAAAAATATATCCGGCACCTTTTTCGAGTTTCAGTCTGTAAAGCCCCTGCTCGTCACCAATATTTTTAATTTTTACTTTTCCGTTGGTAAGTTCGGCAGTATCTATTACTACAGGTGCATCCTGGCTAAAATGCAATTCTTCTAAAAATACTTTTTGATCAGGCGCATTTTTTATCTCACCGGTTATTGTAAACTTGCCGACTGAGGTTTCATTTTTACAGGAGAAAAAAAATAATGCGCAAATAACTACAAATAATTTTTTCATTTTATATTGATTCTGATAGTTTGCTAAGGTAATCATTTGCAGTAAGCCATTGATAGTATGAAAAAAAAGACTGTTCTTATGTGAACAGCCTTTTTAAATTAAACACACGAAAAAAAACTTTTACAGATCGGCGTTATTTTTCATTTTAGGAATTTTTATTTCAAAGTTCATATCGGCACCATTTCTTTTAACCTTTATTGAATATGAATTTTTATCACTCACATCTTTAATGTGTTCTAAAACATCACTTACATTTTTTACCGATTTACCATTTACTTCAGTTATTATATCATCATTTTTTAATCCAGCTTTTTCAGCAGCAGAGCCTTCCTCCACATGCATAATTTTGGCGCCGCCGTCATTTTCAGTATCTTCTATTCTAATACCCATTCTGTGATTTCCCATTCTCCAGATTGTTGTAAAAGGCTGGCCAGACAGAAACTTAGGCATTTTGAAATTGTACTCTTTCAGCATTCGCATAGGGGCCGGGTTGGTGTTAAAAGAAAATGCCCTAAAAGATTTTTCACCTAAAATTGCTTTTACTTCATCGAACTTTCCATTACGGCTAAAATAGATTTTTACTTCATCTTTTGGTTTGCGGGAAGAAATAGCATCTGTGAGATCTTCGGGATCAGTAATTTTTTTGTTATCTACCTTTGTAATAATATCTCCTTCTTTTAATCCTGCTTTTTCTGCAGCACTTGATTCCGAAACATCAGTAATTTTTACACCATTATTAGTTTTCTCTGTTGTAACACCAAGAAATGGTTGGTTTTTATGGTCACTAAAGAACTGCATATTATCATTTCGGGAAATAGTTAGATTATTTCTGTTCCCTTTTCCTGTTATTACAGAAACATTATCATCTTTATATTCAGATGCCGGCTTGCCATTAATAAATACTTCTCCATTTTTAGTTTCAACAGTTATTTTGTTATCCTTATCATTATTTTTTATGATAATCACCTCACTACTTTTAGTATCGGACCTGGTATTGTTTTTTTGCGCATATACATAGTAAGAATATAGTTGTAAAATAGGCCAGCATAATGCAATAAATAATATCTTTTTCATCTTTAAAAATTTTATGTACGAAATATTTAGTAGATCAAATATAGAGACATTTTTTGAATTACGAAATTTTTCGCAAATAATTTTTTAAAGCAATGATTTTACCTTTTCAATTACTTTGCTTAGATGAGTGGTTTCCTGTCCGCCTGCAGTAGCAAGTGTTTTTTGGCCGCCACCTCCTCCATTTATAAGAGGCGAAATATGTTCTTTGATAATCTTAGTGGCATCTAAATTTTTAGAGGCCGCAATTGAATCGTCAAGCATTAGGGCAACAAAAGATTTTCCATTAATGTCAGTTGCAAGAATAATCACATAATTTTTCAAATCATTCTTCAAAGAGAAACATATTTTTTTCAGAGCCTCTGCATTAGCTATGCTTACAATTTGCCCGATAAAATTTATGCCGTTAATTGTTTCAACCTTTTGTAATAGATCTTTTTTGAGAGAGATAATATTCTGTGATTCAAATTTTTCCAATTGCTTTTTTAATTCTCCATTCTCAATTATTAAATTCTCAATTGATTTAACTATTTCCTTTGGATTTTTTAAGCTCTCACGAATTACACGAAGTGTTTCAAATTGTAAATTAATATAATCTTCCGCCGCTTTACCACTTACAGCTTCCATACGCCTAACACCGGCACCCACAGCAGTTTCGTGTTTTATTTTAAATATGCCAAGTTCACCAGTATTGCCAACATGCGTTCCTCCGCAAAGCTCTGTTGAATAGTTATGATCGATGATCACCACACGAACAACATCTCCATATTTTTCTCCGAACAAAGCCATTGCACCGGTTTTCATTGCTTCTTCTTTCGGCATTTGTTTTATAACAACAGGAATGTTCTCACGAATTTTTTCATTTACCAATGCTTCAACTTTTGCAATTTCTTCATCTGTAACTTTTGTAAAATGAGAAAAATCGAAACGCAAATATTCATCATTAACCAAACTTCCTTTTTGTGCAACATGTTTACCTAAAACAGTTCGCAATGCAGCATGCATAAGGTGTGTAGCGCTGTGATGCACCTGTGTAGGAATTCTTTTAGATGCGTCAACTTTTGCGAATACTTTTTCAGAAATATTTTTCGGCAGGTTTGGTGTGAAGTGGATGATAAGATCATTCTCTTTTTTAGTATCAATAACTTCAATTTGTTCTCCATCAAAAAATAGAGAACCTTTATCACCAACCTGTCCGCCGCTTTCGGCATAGAAGGGTGTAACATCTAAAACAATTTGAAATGTTTCTTCTCCTTTGGATTTTGTTTTGCGGTATTTTACAACTTTGCTTTCTGCTTCCAAAGAATTATATCCAACAAATTTTGACCCTTCAACTTGTCTCAGAATTATCCAGTCTTCGGTATCAATAATGGATGCTGCACGAGAACGATTTTTTTGTTCTAGCATATACTCATCAAATCTTTCATCATCTATTATAATTCCATAATCTGAAGCGGTTAGTTTTATTAAATCTATTGGAAATCCAAATGTATCATATAATTCAAAAACTTGCCAGCCATGTAAAGTAAGATGATGACTGGCAGCAATTGCATAATAATCAATTAAGTCTAAGTCTTTTTTGTTTTTTACATATTCCCTTGCTTGTAAATTTTTATTTATCAATGTAATAAAGTATTCATCTTTTAATAAGTCTCTAAATTCACTGATCTTTTTACCGTCAAAAGATTGAAAAGTATTTTTTATTAAATCATCATTGAATAAAGGGATTCTTGATTTCGCAAAATCTAATAGTTTATTCAACCCTTTGTCTAATGTTCTCAAAAAATTCTGTTCTTCTTCTTTAACAACCTTTGCAATAAAATCTTTCTGCTTATCCAATTCTGGAAAAACATTTTCAAATTGTTCTGCAATAACAGGAATTAATTTATGAAGCAAAGGTTGCTTAACATCTAAATAAGAAAAATAATATCTTACTGCTCTTCTTAATATTCTTCGTATAACGTAGCCTGCGCCTGTATTTGACGGCAATTGTCCATCTGCAATCGGAAATGCAATGGCACGGATATGGTCTGCAATAACGCGAAATGCAACATCCTGTTTGGTGTTTGTATTAGTATATTTTTTTCCTGAAATTTTTTCTATTTCAGTAATCGTCCCTGTAAAAACATCTGTATCGTAATTGCTTTGTTTTTTTTGTAAAACCCTCACCAATCTTTCAAACCCCATTCCTGTATCAACATGTTTGGCAGGCAATGGCTCAAGACTTCCATCTTTTTTTCGGTTATACTGAATAAATACATTGTTCCAAATTTCTATCACCTGCTGGTGATCTTTATTCACTAAGGTTTTTCCATCAACTTTTTTTCTTTCGTCATCTGTTCTGCTGTCAACATGAATTTCAGTGCATGGGCCGCATGGGCCTGTATCTCCCATCTCCCAAAAATTATCTTTCTTATTTCCCATGATAATTCTGTCCTCAGCAATATGTTTCCTCCAAAAATTAATTGCTTCTTCATCTCTTGGTAAGCTTTCTTTTTCATCACCCTCAAAAACAGTAACGTATAATTTATCTTTATCAATTTTATAAACTTCTGTCAAAAGTTCCCAGCTCCATGCAATGGCTTCCTCTTTAAAATAATCTCCAAAGCTCCAGTTACCCAGCATTTCAAACATGGTGTGATGGTATGTATCAACACCAACTTCTTCCAGATCATTATGCTTACCACTTACACGCAAACATTTTTGCGTATCTGCTACTCTGGTATGCGGCGGTTTTTTATTTCCTAAAAAAAAATCTTTAAAC
Source organism: Bacteroidota bacterium (assembly GCA_030946075.1). Taxonomy (GTDB): domain Bacteria; phylum Bacteroidota; class Bacteroidia; order Chitinophagales; family Chitinophagaceae; genus Ginsengibacter. The sequence goes on from JALYYX010000193.1 coordinate 6,467, forward strand.
TGGTTCATCCCGGCATTGGTAAACATTAATGTGGGATCATCTTTTATAACAATTGGAGCAGATGAAACAATGGTATGCCCTTTCGATTTAAAAAACTCAAAAAAGTGTTGCCGTATCTCAGAGCTCGTCATCATGCGCTATTGTATTTGTAGTTTACTTTTGCTAATTAAGCTGTTATATTTGCGAAGATAGGAAAAGCCCAAAACGATTGGCTCCAAGATATAAATTGCATAGCATAATTGAATTGCATAAATGCAAAAGCCGCTTAAGAGGTTTGGGGTATGAAAAAAATAAAATATTATTATAATACTAATACACTTCGTTACGAAAAGCTAGTAACTCCGCTACGGGTAATACTTTTGCGATTTTTTGGTTTTATTGCTGCTGCGCTTGTTACAGCATTAATTTTGGTTTCAATTGCATTCAGATTTATTCCTTCCCCTCAGGTTAAAATAATTAAGGCACAATATGCAGGCATGAAAGAAAATTATGATTTGCTACAAAATAAAGTGCAAACGCTGCAGCAACAAATGACTGAATTGGAGAGGCGTGACAACGAAGTTTACCGGTCAATTTTTGAAGCCAATCCGTTACCCGACAGTGCAAGGGCAAAATTGATAGAGCAAAAGAAGGAGGTTGAAAAAGTGCAGGCAATGAATGATGATAAATTGGGAAATGAGTTAGCAAAAACTTTAAATAATCTTAGTGCAAGAATGGCATTTGAATTCGACAGTTATAATGATATTGAAAAATTAATTAAAAATCAGGGTGAAAAATTAGCCAGCATTCCTGCGATACAGCCGGTGAGTAATAGAGACCTGGACAAGATTGCATCAGGTTTTGGAATGAGGATTGATCCTGTTTACGGGACACCTAAAATGCACAAGGGGCTTGACTTTACAGCTCCTCAGGGAACTCCGATTTATGCAACAGGAAACGGAGTTGTAACTGAAGCAAGTTTTTCTGCAGGAGGATTTGGAAATCACGTAGTTATTAACCACGGGTATGGTTATGAAACTTTGTATGGACATATGGTACGGATGAAAGTAAGAGAAGGACAAAGAGTAAAACGGGGCGAATTAATTGGTTGGGTTGGGAGCACAGGTAAAAGCACAGGTCCGCATTGCCATTACGAAGTGCATGTGAATGGCGAGGAAGTTAACCCGGTGTACTTTTTTTATAACGACCTTACACCTGAACAATTTGACAGATTATTAAAAAAAGCTGCAACAGGCAGCGCTAAAAGCTTAGATTAATTATGGAACTATCACAAATTACTTTTGCCTTTGATGATTCTGCTGAAAAAAAAGAGGAGAAGAAAAAAAGAGAATCTTCTAAAAAGCACACTTTAAAATCTTCAAATATGTTACAGAAAATAAAATCGCCGAGAGGTAGAAAACCTCTGAAAGCCACTACTGATGCAGATGATATTGAAATACCCGAAGACGAAATTCTTTTTAAAAAGCTATATTATTCAATTGGTGATGTGGCAATAATGTTTAAAGAAAATGCTTCGCTGATAAGGTATTGGGAAAATGAATTTGATATTTTAAAGCCTAAAAAAAATTCAAAAGGCGATAGATTTTTTAGGCCGGAAGACGTGAAAAATTTAAAACTCATTCACCATTTGTTGCGGCAAAGAAAATATACTATTGAAGGGGCTAAAGAATTTTTAAAAAATAATAAGACTGCTGCACAAAGATTTGAGATGATACAATCGCTGAAACAATTAAAATCATTTTTGCTGGAGTTAAAAGCAAGTTTATAGCTCCTTAATTATAAAGATTATAAAAGCCGATAGACGTGAAGAAGGTTATTGCTCAGAACATATAATTTGTTATTACCTGTTTTTATAGAAGTATAATTTTTAAACACATCCGGTAGGGGATAATTTTTCAGATCAAGTAAGCCAGGGTTATAGCGGTAAAAATTAAGATCATCAAGACCATAAATAATTTTTCCTATTATGGCCAAATATTTCCAATGAAGAAAAGGTAATTTGTTTTTAAAAGTTCCATAATTATCAAAAATGTAAATACCTTTTTTAGGATCGTATAAATACACAAAGCCGTCCCTGTCCAATATTTGCGAAGGTGAAGGAACTGAATCAAACAACTGCCTGAAGTCAACAGTTTCCATCAAAACCTTACCTGCATCATCAATCTTTTTTAATTTACTTTCCTGCTCATCAAACAGCCAGATATTATTATCGTAAGAAGGAGCCACGGTTTTTACGCCAAAAATATTTTGCTTGCGCAGATTGATATTAGTGAGAACATTCAAATATTTATCTAATAAAACAATAGTAGAAAAATTCTGGTAAAAGAGAATCGTTTTCCAGGGATTTTGAGCATCAACATACGTGAGTTTTCCATATTTTCTTACCTCATTAAACACGCCAACTGAATCACCTTTCTCATTTAATTTTTTTAACTGGTTATTGGTATTGATAATATAAAGCTCACCAAGATTATTTACAGCAAATGAAACGATAGGATATTCAATTGATCGTTGAAAAGTGAAAATTGAATTCTGTGTTTTGTTGTTAATGATATGGCTCATAGCACTTGAGGTATCTGTTTGCGCAAACACATTTACTGAAGTGTACGTTATTATGAGCAATCCGGTTGCTGTCAATAATCGATGTTTTCGTTTTTTCAATCTGTATAATATTTTAGTTCTATGTTTTCACCATCAAAAACAGCATAACTGTTATACTTTATCCAGTCGCCTAAATTAAGGTAACGGGTTGCATCGTTTAATTTAAAATCTATTGGTAAATGCCTGTGCCCGAAAATAAAATAATCATAATGTTTTGTTTTCACAATTTCCCTGCTGAAGATTATAAGCCATTCTTTGTCTTCTCCTAAAAAATGTTCATCTTCTGTTCCTGTTGCCATTCTGCTTTTGCGGCTGAAGTAATCGGCTAATCCTATTCCCCATCCCGGATGTAAAACCCCGAACAGCCATTGAGAAAAATTATTTCTGAAAACTTTTTTTAGAAATTTATAACGGTGATCGCCGGGGCCAAGCCCATCGCCATGACCAATAAAAAATTTCTTTCCATTCAATTCAAATTCTTCGGGATGATGGTACACTTTTATATTTAGCTCTTTTTCAAAATAGCCATTCATCCACATATCATGATTGCCTACAAAAAAATGAATAGTGATCCCGCTGTCTGTGAGTTCAGCAAGCTTTCCTAAAATACGAACAAACCCTTTGGGAACAACCTTTTTGTATTCGTACCAAAAATCGAACAGGTCTCCCACAATAAATATTTGTTCAGCATCACTTTTTATTTTATCAAGAAAAGAAACGATTTTCTTTTCTCTTACTAAACTACTTGCATAGTCAGGTGCGCCGAGATGAAAATCGGAAAGGAAATATATTTTTTTTGCTGACTGGGTCTGCATTTTTTATAAAAAGCAATTAAAAAATTTCATCTTATGATTTGGAATAGTAATGTGATGTTCGCCTTGCAGGGTGGTTGTAAGCCTGATATGACTTCCTTTTTGACGACTAATCTGGTAACCTAATTTTTGCAGAAGTTTAGTTAATTCTTTTGAAGAAATATCTCTGGGTAATCTCATACAGCAATTACTTCTTCTTTTATCATATGAAGGCGAATTAGTTTTGGTTTTTTTTCTTCATCAAAATAACATTCAATGGCTTCTTTGATATTTACTTTAATTTCATCCATAGTATCCGCTTCGGTAAAAATGCTTTCCCCAATTGCCTTTGCAGTATAGCCACCTTCTAATGCCTCTTCTACTAAAAATATAATTTCATTCATTATATAAAGTTAGCTTAATCTGTAAATAAAATTTCCGTAAATATTATGCCTTATTTACCAAAAACAAATACACTTCTTTTGGCCCATGAACGCCAACTACCAAAGTTTTTTCAATATCTGCAGTGCGGCTGGGGCCGGTAGCAAAACTTATTGAGGAAGGAATATTGCCTTCATACTTTTCTTTTAATAATTGCAATGCCTCCTTTATATCATACACAAGTTGGCAGGTATAAGCAATGCAAATGTGTACCGGTGCATAAACACTTACTGTGCGGCCACTTTGCTGTGCACTGCTTAAAACAATTGTGCCTGTACGGGCAATTAAATATTCGCAGGTAGTTATGGAAGCATCGCATTCTGCAAGTGTAGAACGATCTACCTGGTATGGAGCCGAATGAGAAATAATATGAAACAAATTTTCTTCACGGCAATAAATGTTTTCCCATTTTTTTTCTGTTATTAATTGCTGCAATTGTTTTGCAAGGTCATCTTCATTTACACAAAATGCAAACTTTCCGAGCAGCTTTGTAAACTCTTCCGCAAAGTGAACTTCCAAATCTTCGGTGGGAGGTAAGTAAACAGAATTATTTCCTTCACTCTTTGAAAAAGGTATAGGTGTGGGCTGACTAAGTGCCTGCCTTATTTTTTTTAAAATATTTTCTTTAGATGGAGAAATTTTCATTTTAAAAAATTACATCTGAACTTTTACGCCGTATGCAAGATCTCCTGCATCGCCAAGGCCCGGCACGATGTACCCTTTGGCAGTTAATTCATCATCAATGTCTCCGCACCAAATAGAAGCTTTAGGTTCTGCTCTTAAAACAAATTCAATGCCTACAGTACATGCAATAGCGCATACAATATGAATTTCAGAAGGGTTTCCTTCTTCACGAATAAACTGCAATGTTTTTACAAGTGATGCTCCTGTTGCCAGCATGGGATCAGAAATTATCACTACTCTGTTTTCCATTTCGGGGCAGCTTATATAATCAAGGCTTATCTCGAAAGTGCCGTCAGTATTGTGTTTGCGGTATGCACTGATAAAAGCATTATCAGCCTTATCAAAGTAATTTAGCAAACCCTGGTGCATTGGCAAGCCTGCACGTAATATTGTTGCGAGCACAGGTTGCTTTTGTAAAATTTTACTAACTGAAATACCCAGCGGAGTAGTAATTTCTATTTCTGACCACGTTAATTTTTTGCTTATTTCATAAGCACCAACTTCACCAATCCTTTCAAGATTGCGACGGAAACGAAGGCGGTCATTCTGAATATCAATATCCCTTAACTCACTAATCCAGTTGCTTACCAAAGAATGTTCGTCGCTAAGATTGATGACCATTATAATTAGTTAGAGTTTTTTACTGCAAGACTGCTATGATTAAAGGTATAAATTTGAACTAATTAAAGACTGTAATATTGCAAAAGTAATTTTTATTACTTATTACAGTTTTAAAAACAATTATGCTATATAAAGTAATAGGATTAATGAGTGGCAGCTCACTTGATGGGTTGGATATTGCTTTTGTACAGCTGCAGGAAAACGCAGGTAAATGGAGCTATGAAATTTTAGCTGCAGATTGTTATGAATATAACACGGAATGGATATTAAAATTAAAAAACGCCATTAACTTAAATGCATTGGAATATCAATTGTTGCATACCGAATACGGGCATTATCTGGGTAAGCAAATAAATATTTTTATAGAGAAAAATAATTTGTATCACCAGGTAAATTTAATTTCTTCTCATGGACATACAACATTTCACGATCCTTCAAAACTAATGACAGCACAGCTTGGCGATGGGGCATCACTTGCTGCCGAATCCCGGTTGCCTGTTATATCTGACCTGAGAGCAATGGATATCGCCTTCGGCGGACAAGGGGCGCCAATTGTTCCTATCGGAGAAAAAATATTATTAGGAGATTATAAGTATTTTTTAAATCTCGGAGGCATTGCCAATATTTCTATACATGATAAGGATACTGTAATTGCTTTTGATGTATGTGCTGCCAACCGTGTTTTAAATATGCTGGTAGAGGAAAAAGGGTTGTTGTTTGACGACGGTGGTAAAATTGCAGCAACAGGAAAAGTAAATGAGGAATTGCTTCAGCAATTAAATAATCTTGAATATTATAAACAATCTTACCCTAAATCTTTGGATAACAATTTTGGTATTGAAACTGTTTTTCCTATAATAAAACAAGCAGGAATAAATATCGAAAACGCTATGAGAACTTATACTGAGCATATTGTTATTCAAATACGAAATGCAATTCAAAGCAGTCAACAGTCAACAGTTGACAGTCGCCTGCTTGCTACCGGGGGAGGTGTGTTTAATTCATTTTTAATAAAGAGGTTAAAAGAAGTTTTACTTGAATTAAATATTGAAATAATAATACCTGAAGAAAATTTAATTAAGTACAAAGAAGCGCTGATAATGGCGCTGATGGGTACTTTGCGGTGGAGAGAAGAATACAATGTACTTGCATCTGTAACCGGAGCAAAACGCAATAGCATTGGCGGCGCTGTGTGGTTAGGAACAGAAGCTTAATTATCTTTCTTAACAAACCATTTTATTTATTTTACTTTTCTTGTGTAAAAAATTTTTTAAAATGAAAAGACTGCTTTTAATAATTACTTCTTCATTTACCATTCTCGCCTGCAATAATAATGACTCCACCAAAGCTGCAAAGGAAAAAGACAGCTATGAAGTAACTAAAGAGACTCTTAAAAGTAAGGAAAGGAAAACTCCGGAAAATTTTATAATTGTTTCAGGACATGACAGAAGAAATATTTTAGGCCAAACTGTTGTAAAAGGAACCATTACAAATAAAGCCTCTGTTGCAACGTATAAAGATGTAGATGTAAAATTAGATTTCTACAGTAAAACAGGGACTTTGTTGGAAACTGATAAAGAAACAGTTTATGAAATAATTGCTCCCGGACAATCAAAAAATTTCAAGACAAAATATTTTGCACCGAAGGGAACTGACAGTGTTGTCCTTTTTGTAACAGGCGCTAAGGTTGTTGAGAAATAATTTACTTTACAAATTCAAACGTATCTCCATCAAATAATCCCAGGTCACTTAATTTTAAATGTGGTATAACGAGCAATGCCATAAAAGACAATGTCATAAAAGGTGCTGATAATTTTGAGCCTAAATTTTTTGCAGCTTTATCAATGGCTGTATAAGATTCAGCAACTTTATAGCCATCCTCATTACTCATCAAACCTGCTATCGGTAAGGGTAATATCATTTCTATTTCCGCCTCTCCGTAAGGAGAGGGGCCGGGGGTGAGGCTTATTCCTCCTTTTTCTTTTATAATTAAATTTATTGCCCGGCAAATACTTTCATCATCTACCCCCACCGCAATTATATTATGAGAATCGTGTGCAACTGATGATGCTATTGCTCCCCTTTTCAGCCCGAAGTTTTTTACAAATGCTTTTGCAACAGGAGCGTTTTTATACCGGTTAACAACAACCATTTTTAAAATATCATTCCCGGTATCACTTATAAATTCATTATTAAAAACTTTTGGTTTTACCATTATTTTATTGGTAATAAGTTGCCCATCCAATGCTTCAATAACTTCACCCCCTAACCCCCTGAAGGGGGAATTAGAAATTTCAAATTTAAAATCGGCGGTCTCTTTCTCTTTACAATTAAAATTATTGATCACACTTGACCTTTCGCTTTTCACTTTTGAGATTCCCTTTTCAGCAACCAGTTGTCCATTAATATAAGTTTCTACAACTTTAAAATTATTAAGGTCTTCTACAATAATAAAGTCCGCAGCATCACCTTCTTTAAGTAAGCCCACATTCATTTTGTAATGCTCCGCAGGGTTTATACATGCAGCCTGTAAAATTTTAAAAACATCAATACCCTTTGCCACTGCACGTTTGCATAATAAATTAATATGACCTTCCACCAAACTATCCGGATGTTTATCATCGCTGCAAAACATTATTTTATCAGGATAGTCATTCAATAAATCAATCAATGCTTCAAAGTTTTTTGCTGCACTTCCTTCACGGATCAAAATTTTCATTCCATATTTTATTTTATCAAGAGCTTCTTCTTTTGTAAAACATTCGTGGTCGGTACTTATGCCTGCATCAATATATTTCCCTGCAAGCTCCCCTCGTAATCCAGGGGCATGGCCATCAACAGGTTTATTATA
>JALYYX010000199.1 GCA_030946075.1 Bacteroidota bacterium
GGCACAAAACAGTGGCAACAGCAAATCAATTGATCTTTTAAAAAATGAAGTTGCAAAAAATATTCAATCCGGATATGATGCGTATAAAAAAATAGCATTGAATATATGGGATTATGCTGAAGTTGGATTTAAGGAAACTAAAAGTTCAGTGCTTTTACAAAATACTTTAAAAGATAATGGATTTAAAATAGATGCAGGGGTTGCCGGTATGCCCACTGCATTTGTAGCAACCTATGGCAGCGGCTCACCTGTAATTGCTATACTTGCCGAGTATGATGCTTTACCAGGCTTATCGCAGGAAAGTACGTCTGCGAAAACACCCATTGCAAATAGAAACAGTGGTCATGGTTGCGGGCATAATTTATTTGGAACCGGTTCAGTTGCGGCGGGTATAGCAATTAAAAAACTGATAGACGAAGGGAAAATTAAAGGCACTGTAAAAGTATATGGATCCCCCGCAGAGGAAGGTGGCGATGGGAAAGTATACATGGTGAGAGAAGGTTTATTTAAAGATGTTGATGTGGTTCTACATTGGCATCCTGATGAACATAATACAGTTACTTATACAAGTTCGTTAGCCATAAAAACTGCTAAGTTCAGGTTTTATGGTATTTCTGCTCATGCAGCCGGGGCTCCCGACAAAGGACGCTCTGCTTTAGATGCAGTTGAAGCAATGGATTATATGGTAAACATGATGCGTGAACATATACCACAGGAAACCCGTATCCATTACGTAATTACCAATGGCGGAAAAGCACCTAACGTAGTTCCTGACTTTGCAGAAGTATTTTATTATGTCAGAAATCCCTATAAAGACATAACAGAGAGTTTATTTGAAAGAGTAGTAAATACAGCGAAAGCTGCTGCATTGGGTACGGAAACAAAAATGGAATATGAAATAATTAGTGGCTCACATGACCTGCTGATCAATAAAACGCTTGCAGCTAATATGCAATCTAACTTAGAAAAAGTTGGTGGTGTAACTTATACTGCTGATGAAGTAAAATTTGCAAAAAACCTACAGGCAACATTTTTAGGGAAAGTTCCTTCCATAGATTCTGCAGCTCTCATTACGCCATTGTATTTTGAAAAAAATCAAGGCTCCACAGATGTAGGAGATGTAAGTTATGTGGTTCCAACTGTAGGAGTAGAAACTGCTACCTGGGTACCAGGAACTTCCGCACATAGCTGGCAGGCAGTTGCTTGTAGTGGTAACGACATTGGAATAAAAGGAATGATGGTGGCTGCGAAAACAATAGCATTTACAGCCATTGACTTATTTTCAAACCCGGCGCTTATTATTAAAGCAAAGGAAGAGTTTAAGACGATGAAAGGAGACTATAAGTACAGGCCGTTACTCGGTGATAGAAAACCTGCATTAAATTACAGGGATTGAGTGAACCCGTTTATTATTTTGCTCCGGCTCAACATTATTAATCTAACTTTAGTTCTTAAATTCAACTTTTAAACAATATTCGTCTTCCCTGCCTGCGTGACGTAGCGAGTCTTCTGCAATAGACTCGGCGCCAATCCTTATTGTTTCGGTGTGTGAAGACATTTACCAATACTATTTTTTCTCAACACTTCCACCCTGCACTTTTGCAAAACGATAATTAAAGGAAAGTGTATACCTGCGAATTACAAAATGTGATTCCTGCAATTGATAAAATGCGGCATCCGTTAATTCTGTAAATAAATGTTTGTTTTTACTAAATGGGCTTGTTGCAGAAAAACTAAAAGTTGTTCTGTTGTCCTGCAAAAAATCTTTAAAAACAGAAATGCTGTTCCATACATACCCTGCGGATGTACCCTGCAGTAAGATGCTTGCAGTACTGTATCCAATATTACCGCTTGCCCGCCAGCCTTTCGCAAAACTGTAATTACCAAAACCGGAAACATTCAATACAAAACCCTTACGTGGCCTGCTTATGTAGCGGCTGGTAAAATTTATATAGCTGGAGTTCGCATTTACATTTACATTTAGCTTTTTAAAAAAAGTAGTATTACCACTTAATGAAATGCCGAAGTTTTTGTTCGCTGCAATATTTCCATACGTTGTTCTGGAAATTGTATCGGCACTTAGAAAAGTAAATTGCTGAATAGAATTGTTTGTAAAATTATAAAAGACGTTTGCATTAATTGATGTGCTTTTTACAAAAGTGTTGTATGCTAAATTAAACACATTGCTTACACTTGCGGTAAGTTTCGGATTACCATAACTTATATTTTTGGGATCAATAAGATAAACATAAGGGTTTAAATAATTCAACATTGGCCGTTCTATCCGTTGCGTATATGATAATCTTATTGTGCCTGTTCCCTTTAGCCTTTGCGATAAAATAATATTGGGGATTATATTGTAATAATGCTGTTGCGCAACTGTTCCTGTAGTTTTAAATTTTGCATTCACTACAGTTTCCTCCGCTCTTGCCCCGATTTTAATTCCCACCTTATTTTTTTTATAGCCTACTGATACATAGGCTGCGTGCATATTCTGGCTATATTCAAAATTGTCACTCTGGGCTGAATCTAATTTAAAAATACCTGTGCTATCCTGGTTTCGGTAAAAATAATCGCTGATGTTATTACCAAATACTAGTTTAATGCCTGTTTCAATTGTATATTTTTTTATGGGCAAAATATAATCGGCTTGTAAAATATTTTCTTTGGTTAAATTATTATTATCTGTATTGCTCTCAAGGCTGCGATTGTTTTTAAAGCGCCGGATAAAATCTGACGGACCTGAACCTGAATTGGTATTTAAATTATAAGAAAGCGAAAACAGCTGCGATGAATTATTTTTAAAATTTCGCTGATAACTTACACCAATATCATTACTGCTCCATTTATTTACAGCTGAATTAAGATAACTGTATTCCTCAATAATATTTGAAGGAGTAGTAAATAATTGAGCCAATTGCCGAAAATTATTGGTTGCCCTGCCCGAATTAAAATTGTAACTGCCGGTAACGGTATTAAAACTATCAAGCTCATAATTTAATTCTACTCCTGCATTGTAACTGTTATTATCACTATTGCTTTCGCCGGTTTGTTGCAGGGTATTATGTCTTACTTTATCTTGCCGCAAAAAATTATTTGTGCTTACAGGATTGGTGTTATGAATATTTCCAAAGAAAGTTGATACACTTAGCCTGCCTGGTTTGGCAGTAAAATATCCCGTGCCCGTAAAGCCTTTGGGGCTGCTTGCTGCAATATTCATTGATCCGTTATACCCGGAAATATTTTTTTTATAAGTTATGATATTTATAATACCTCCAACACCGGCGGCCTGGTATTTAGCCGGCGGATTGGTAATTATTTCAATATCTTTTATAATACTTGCCGGCATACCTTTAAAAATATCTGAGGGGTTGCGCAAAAAAAGTGAGGATGTTTTTCCATTTATAAGCACCTGGTAATTGCCGCTTCCATTCACCATAATATTATCTTCCGCATCAACTGTTACCATAGGCACTTTGCGCAAAATATCAAGGGCGGTCATTACTTTGCTTTCAGGGTCAGCATCAGCATGATAAGTTAATTTGTCAATATCCTGTTCAATTACAGGTTTTTTGGTAAGCACTTTCACTTCCTTTAATTGAATTATTTTATTGCTGTCAGCAATAAAAGTTTTCCTGTTAGAAGTATCAGTTGTTACATTATTTATTACTGTAGGTTTTTTGTTTTCTAACGAAATTATTTTCATTGCATCATGTACAGTTACTGCAGGAGTATATAAATATTTTCCGCCATCAAATGAAATAAACAAGCGGTAAAACATGTGTTGGGATGGAGGATTGACATCTGCATATTCATATACTTTTTTTCCATATGGAATGCTTGCTATGGTTTTAAAATTTTTCGTACTGTTAAATGAGCGTTGAATATTTATGGCACGAACTGAAGAATAAGAATGCCTCCAGACTATTAAAATATTCTTATTAATAATTTTTACTGTAACAACAGGCAATGTTTGCTGTGCAAATAAGAATTGAGTAAGAGCTGATAAAACTAAAATGATAAGTAACTTTCGCATTGCTAAAAAAATAACGGGCGAAGACAAAAGCTATTGC
>JALYYX010000207.1 GCA_030946075.1 Bacteroidota bacterium
TTTTCGTATGAATTTATTTCAATTCTTAAAACGCTTCTCCTAAATGCTGTAATAATCACTTTCATTTTTTTCTATTTTTACAATAGTTATCCTTATCCACGCACATTCGTTCTTTTGTACACAGGCCTTATTTTTTTATTGCTGCCAATAGAAAAGTTTTTTTATAAACAGTATTTAATGAGTGTGCGATCAAAAAACCGTAATCTTAAAAAAGTTTTGATTGTTGGGGCCGGTAATTTAGGTATGAGTTTTTATAAAATTATTTCTGCCAACAAACATTTAGGATATGAACTGGCGGGTTTTGTTGATGATACCAAGAAATCATATTTGAATGGAGAGTATCTTGGTAAAATATCTGAATTAGAAAATATTTTAGCCAAAACTGATGTAGAAGATGTTGTAATTGCTTTACCAAGCGGCGCTGTAAATAAAATTGAAGAAACTGTGCAGGTATGCGAAAAAAATGCAAAACGTGTAAGGATTATCCCTAATTATTCACACCTAAGTTCAGGAAATTTCAGAGTAAATAATTTTGGAGATTTTCCATTGATCACTATCAGATCTACCCCTTTGGATGATGCTGAAAACCAATTTTTTAAAAGAATTTTTGATGTTATTTTTTCTGTATTACTTTTTATAACAATTTTCAGCTGGCTCTTTCCACTAATAGCTTTTATAATTAAACTTACAAGCCGGGGGCCTATATTCTTTAAACAGGAAAGATGGGGATTAAATAATAAAAAAATTACCTGTTACAAATTTAGAAGTATGGTTGCTAAAAATACTGATCTTGATACGAATGGAAAATATAATCAGGCATCAAAAAATGATCCCCGTATTACTAAGATTGGCCGCTTTTTGCGAAAAACAAATATTGATGAGTTGCCGCAATTTTTTAATGTTTTACAAGGGGATATGTCTGTTGTAGGCCCAAGACCTCATCCTATTCCGCTTAATTTAGAATCAAAAGAAACGGTTCATAATTATATGCTGAGACATATTGTAAAGCCCGGCATCACCGGCTGGGCGCAAGTTAACGGCTTTAGGGGAGAAACAAAGGAACCCGGCCATATGCAAAACCGCGTTAACCTTGACCTTTGGTATATTGATAACTGGAGTTTTTGGCTGGATTGTCAAATTATTTTCCAAACTGTGATGAACATGATAAAAGGAGATAAAAATGCTTATTAGGATTAGTTCTAAGTATGCAGTACTTATTTTCTTTTTTATTTTAAGATCATTTACAGCTGTTTCCCAAATTAATGAATCTCAAAACCATGAGGTATATAATTACTTATACCGAATGGCGCAAAAAGGACTTGTTGAATGGAAAGATCAAAACTCTCCTCTTGATAGAAAAACTATTTTAAATGCGCTGATTTTTTTACAAACAAATTTGTCTGAACTTTCTAAAATTGAAAAGATTGAATTAAAATTTTATTTAAAAGAGTTTGCTTTTGATTCTACAGAAAAGATTACAAATGACAAATCTTATTTTAAGCTATTTACCAACAACAGGGAAACGAGGTACAGAACATTATTGATTGAAGAAAACAATAATAAATTATTTCTTGAACCACAGTTTGGCGTTAGTCATTTATCAAGCAATGGAAAATCGAATACAACTTATTTTGGCGGCGTAAGGTTGGCCGGATATTTTGGTAAACACATAGGTATTAATTTCTCATTCAGAGATGTTACGGAAAAGGGGGATACAATTGATTACGTAAAAAGTTTTACAAACCAGCAGGGAATTGTTGCTACCGGACAAACAAATAATACATTGAATTATGGCAGTCTGAATTTTAATGCTTCATATAAATGGAACAGAGGAATGCTGACAATTGGAAAAGACAATTTAATTTTTGGCTATGGTATGGGCGGAAATATAATTCTATCAGGCAAGTCGCCTTCTTTTCCTTTTGTTCTTTTTAATTATACACCCTGGAAGTGGGTTCATTTTAATTATTTTCACGGGTGGTTGCAATCTGATGTTATCGATTCTGCAAAATCATATAATACAGGCTCTGGTGTTGCAGGCAGCAAAAGATTTATTTACAGACAAAAGTTTATTGCCAACCATTCTCTAATAATCAATCCTGTAAAGGGTTTGGATATCGGTATTGGCGAATCTATGGTGTATAGTGATAAATTAAATATTGGATATTTAATTCCTATAAATTTTTTTAAAGCGTATGATCATTATACCAGTGATTATGCAATTGAAAGTGGGAGTAATGCACAATTTTTTGCATTAATAAGTTCCAAAAATCAAATAAAAAATACTCATTTGTATGCGCAAATTTTTGTAGATGAAATTAAACTTTCGAAAATTTTTAATAAAAAAGAAAGCCGAAATCAACTGGGATATACCATTGGTTTTAACAGAACTGATGTGTTATTAAATTATTTAAGTATTGGGGTAGAATACACAAGAATAAATCCATTTGTTTATAACAATTTAATTCCCACTCAAACTTACGCCAGCCATTCTTACTCATTGGGAGACTGGATGGGCAATAATGCTGACAGAATTTTTGTCCGCATAGATTATACACCATTGCCTAAACTTAAACTAAAAGCAGAGTTTCAAAAAATAAGGAAGGGTGGGGCAGGTAATCTTCAGCAACAATATAATCAACAGCCACAGCCGGACTTTCTTTTTGATAAATCATTTTCTTACCAAGAAATAAATGCGAGTATCTCTTATGAGCTCATTAATACTTTAAAATTATTTGCAAAAGCTACCCGGATAAAATATGAATATCCAACTTTATCTTCTGCTAAAACCGGTGTCAATATTGGGTTTTCGTATAGCCTTTATTAAATCTCTATTTCTTTCCTTCATGATTTGTGCTCATTAAAACCTCGTGCAAAACTGCTGCTAATTTCTCAGCATCATCAACAGCCCAGAAGTGCATAAAAAATAATCGCGGTTGTTCAAACAACATGTGGCTATGCAATGCAGTCACCAAAATATTTCCTCTGGTTAGAATTTTTTGCACTGTATTCACTTCGCTTGGTATTAATACGAAATCTCCCGTTACTGCTGCCTTAGCTCCAACTCTCTGAAAGTTAATTGTACTATTTATTCCTAAATTTTCCGGTATTTCTATTCCTGCATCTTTTATTCTTTCTTTTCTCGGGATACTAAATTTTAAAATACTTCCTTCCCTCTTTCCTTTATAGCCCAAAGTATCTTCGGTCTTTCCCCAATCCATTGTTGTTGCAGTATCAGTAAAACTTGCTTTTAATGGCGTAGCCGTTACTGCTAATATCG
>JALYYX010000215.1 GCA_030946075.1 Bacteroidota bacterium
AATGCAAAAGAATTTTTTAAACTTGGCGATGAACATGAAGCGAAAGTGGTAACACTTAGTAAAGAAGATCGTAAAATGAGTTTGTCAATAAAACAAATGTCTGCAGATCCATGGAGTACTATCGAAAATCAATTTCCTGAAGGTAGCAAGCATAAGGGTCTTGTAAAAAATATCACTCCTTATGGTGTGTTTGTTGAATTGTCTCCCGGCATTGGCGGCATGATCCACATTAGTGACCTAAGCTGGCTGAAGCGTTTCAACAATCCTAATGAATACACAAAAACTGGAAATGAAATTGATGTAATTATCATGAGCATTGACAAAGAGAATCGCAAGCTTCAGTTAGGGCATAAACAAATTGAAGAAGATCCATGGAACTCTTTGGAAGAAACATTCCCTGTGGGAAGTATTCACGAAGGAACAGTTACAAGAAGAGATGATAAAGGAGCACTGGTTGCACTTCCTTATGGATTGGAAGGCTTTGCACCTGCACGTCTTTTGTTTAAAGAAGATGGGGCAACAATAGGCGCTGAAGAAACTGCACAATTTATGGTTGTTGAATTTGACCGTAATGATAAAAAGATAGTTTTAAGCCATAGCAAGATTTGGCAGCAGGCTAAGGATGAAGAAAAACAGGCAGAGAATAAAGAGAGAAGAGCAGAGAATGAAAGCACCAAAAAAGCAGTTAAGAATATTCAAAGTAAAGTTGAGAAAACTACATTGGGTGATTTAAGTGCATTAGCAGATCTTAAGAAGAAAATGGATGATGACAGCGAATCAACTGCAAAGCAAGAGGCACCAAAAGCTGAAACGAAAACTGAAGCCCCAAAAGCAGAAGTAAAAACTGAAGCACCGGAAGCTAAAGCTGAAGTAACAGAAACTCCAGAAGCCGGAACAGAGGCACCTGCTGAAGTTGCTGAAGCAAAACCTGCAAAAACTCCAAGAGCAAAGAAGGTTAAGACAGAAGAAACAAAAGCAGATGATCAAAAAGCAGATGTTGCAGAAGTTACTGCAGAGTCAAACATAGTTCCTGAATCAAAAGGTGAAGGCGCAAAAGAAGTAACAGAAGAGAAAGGAGAATAATTTTCTTTTTTTATAAGTTTATAAATCCCATTGCGAAAGTGATGGGATTTTTGTAGTGATGATTTTGGAAGAAGAATTGAAGACCTTGAAGGTTTTAAAAACCTTCAAGGTCTATTTACAACTTTCTCCAATCACTTTCCCCGCAATCCATCCACTTGTCCATGCATGTTGAAAATTAAAGCCGCCGGTTATGCCATCAACATCCATTACTTCACCGGCAAAAAATAAGTTGGGTACAATTTTACTTTGCATAGTATTGGCATCTATCTCATTCAGTTTAATTCCGCCGGCAGTTACAAATTCTTCTTTAAAAGTTGTTTTACCTTTTACATGAAACTCCTGTGCACATAAAATTTTAATTAAAATATTTTGCTGCTTCGCAGGAAGATCGGCCCAGCGAATATTTTGGTTTATACCTGATTGTTGTAAAAAATATTCCCACAACCGTTGAGGAAGAAAAAACGGATTACGATTTATAATTTTTTGCGCAGCAAGTTCTTTTCTTGTTTGTAAAAATTTTTCTTTTAAAGTTTGTTCATTGTATACCGGGAGACAGTTAACTAATATCTTAAAATCATAATTTACTTTGTGTAATTCCCTTGCAGCAAATGCAGATAGTTTTAAAACAGCAGGGCCACTCAATCCCCAATGCGTTATCAGCAATGGGCCTTGTTGAGAGAATTTTGTTCCTATAATTTTTACTATTGCTTTTTCAACAGAAATGCCCATCAATTCTTTTATCGGATCATTGGGAATATTAAAAGTGAATAAAGAAGGTACAGGTTCTTCAATTGTATGTCCCAACTCCTTTAGCCAGTTAAACTGAAGTGATTTTGCAAAGCCGCCACTTGCTATACAAACATAATCAGCAAGCATATTTTCATCGTTGGCAAAATCAATTCTCCATTTTCCATTTTCAATTTTCAATTGCCTCACTTCCCTGTTCATCAAAATTTTAATGCCGTATTTATTTACTTCCTTCATTAGGCAGTCAATAATTGTTTGAGAAGAATTGGTCACAGGAAACATCCGGCCATCAGGTTCCGTTTTTAATTGCACGCCTCTTTTACCAAACCAATTAATAGTATCAGATGTAAAAAATTGGTGAAAGGCTTTCTTTACAAAATTTTCTCCGCGTGGATAACTCTTCATCATTTCTGCAATGCTGAAAGAGGAGTGTGTTACATTACATCTTCCCCCACCACTTACTTTTACTTTGCTTAAAAGTTTTGTGGTCTTCTCAATAATCATAATTTCAAGATCAGGATTAAAAGCTGCTGCATTAATTGCAGAAAAAAAACCTGCTGCACCGCCACCAATAACAATAAGCTTTTTTTTATTCATTGGGGTTTAAAAAAAAGACAACACTACAAAAACTTTAATAATAATCGCTGCATAAATATTCATTTGCTTTTTCTGCAGACTCAATAGAAGTGAAGGAAGATAAAATATCTGCTTTATCTTTTTTTACACAAACATTATGTTCATAATGAGCAGAAGGCTTGCCATCCCTTGTTCTTACGGTCCATCCATCTTTATCATTTACAACATATTTCTTACCCAAATTAATCATAGGTTCTATAGCGATAACAATACCTTCAGTTAATTTGGGGCCGGAACCTCGTTTTCCATAATTAGGTATCTGGGGATCTTCATGCAAACTCATACCCACTCCATGCCCTACCAGTTCTCTTACAACTCCATATCTATGCCTGCGCTCTGTATATTCCTGAATAGCAAAAGCAATATCGCCTACCCTGTTACCAATAATTGCTTTTTCAATCCCTTTATACAAAGATTCTTTAGTAACTCTCATCAATTGTTTTACTTCATCACTAATATTTCCTATGCCATAAGTATAAGCGCTATCACCATGATATCCGTTTTTAAATGCACCAATATCTATCGATATCAGATCCCCTTCTTTCAATTCTTTATTATTAGGAAAGCCATGAACCACAGCATCATTAACTGAAATACAAGTAGCAAAAGGATATCCTCTGTAATTTTTAAAAGATGGATAAGCACCATTGTCGGTTATGAATTCTTCGGCAACTGTATTCAATTGCATAGTAGTAATGCCTGGCTTTATAAGTTTTGCAATTGCTGCATGTGTTTCACCCACCAGCAAACAGCTTTGGCGCATTATTTCAATTTCTTCCTGTGTTTTATAATTTATCATTCACTATCGCTGAACTTATAATTTTTTTTGAAATTCACAAAAAACCCCAACGTTGTCGTCAGGGCAAATATTTTATTGTCAGCCGGAGACCGTCATAATAAGTTTAAGTTCCTGTTACACCGGGAGCAACAGTTTGCCTTCCCTGAATTCTTCCACTGCTCATTAACCCATCGTATTGACGCATTAATAATTGTGTTTCTATTTGCTGCAAAGTATCCAGTACAACACCAACCATAATTAATAAAGATGTACCGCCAAAGAAAGTTGCAAATGCTTGTGTAACACCAAACCTTTGTGCAATACCGGGAAGAATACCCACAATTGCAAGTAAGACAGCACCGGGCAGTGTAATTCTATCCATGATAGTGCCAATATAATCTGCAGTTGATTGACCCGGTTTTACTCCCGGAATAAAGCCATTACTGCGTTTCAGGTCATCACTCATCTGTTTTGGATTAAAAATTAAAGCGGTATATAAGAATGTAAAAGCAATAACCATTACAGAATAAATAACCATATAAACAAAATTACTATGATCAGTAAAATATGTAGCCCATCCCTTTCCCGATGTTTGAAAACCGGCAAAAATAGTTGGTAAAAACATAATTGCCTGTGCAAAGATGATCGGCATTACACCAGCAGCATTTACTTTCAATGGAAGAAATTGCCTTGCACCACCGAACTGCCGGTTACCAACAATTTGTTTTGCATAATTAACCGGAACTTTTCTTACTCCCTGCACTAAAACTATTAATCCCAAAATGATGGCAATAAGAATTGCTATCTCTACCATGAAAATTAATAAACCACCACCACCACGGGTTTGCTTGGCATAAAACTCCTGCATAAAAGCCTGCGGCAATCTTGCCAAAATACCAATCATAATTATTATAGAAGTACCATTTCCTAAACCTTTATCTGTAATTTTTTCAGCCAGCCACATCACGAATAAAGTACCTACAGTTAAAATAATTACTGTAGAAATCCAGAAGAAAGCGCCATAGGCAGGAAGCAATGCATCCCTGTTAGCACTTCGTAAAAAGCCAATGTATGCCGCTGCCTGGAATGCTGTAACAATAACTGTAAGATAGCGTGTCCATTGATTAATTTTCTTTCTGCCGCTATCTCCTTCTTTTTGAATTTTTTGAATTTGCGGAACAAGGATCGTCATCAGCTGCATAAAAATAGATGCAGAAATATATGGCATGATACCTAATGCAAAAATGGAAGCTTTAGAAAAAGCGCCACCAACAAAAGCATCAAGCAAACCAAGCATACCGCTTTTTGTGCTGTTTGTTAAGTTGGCAAGTTTATTAGGATCGATACCGGGAAGTACAATGTGAGAGCCGATACGGTAAACAAGAATAAGTAATAAAGTAACTATGATCTTGCTACGCAGTTCCTCTATGCTCCAGATATTCTTTACTGTCTTTATAAATTTCTTCACAGAAGTAAACTATTTAATGTTTTTGCAATGCTAAATACGATTGCAAATGTCGCTAATTTATTTTACTATTTCTACTGATCCACCCACCGCTTCAATTGCACCTTTTGCTTTTTCACTCATTGCATTTACTTTAAAAGGAATGGTTGTTTTTAAAACACCGTTACCCAATATTTTCACTCTATCATTTTGGCTGATAAGATTATTAACATACAGATTTTCAAGAGTAAATTCTTTAAACCCATATTTTTCAATAAGCTGATCTATCTGACCAAGATTAAAAACTTTATATTCTATACGGTTGATATTTTTAAAGCCACGCTTTGGAACTCTACGCTGCAGCGGCATCTGGCCACCTTCATGGGCCATTTTAATTTTATAACCGGCACGGCTTTGTCCGCCTTTGTTACCTTTTGTTGACGTTCCTCCTTTACCGGAAGCCTCACCACGTCCTATTCTTTTTTCTTTGTGAGTTGAACCTGTTGCAGGTTTTAAATTGTGTAGTTGCATTTTTTTGTGATTTTGAACTTACGGGGTATCACCCCTCGCATTAAAAATTGTCATTCAATCTGAAAAGTCATTTGGTCATTTAGTCATTAGGTCATTGCTTTTTATTGACTTAATGACTATTGACCATTGACTATACTTCTTCCACCTTAACAAGGTGGCTTACTTTTTTCACCATTCCTAAAATTTGCGGAGTGGCTTCAACTTCTTTAGTGGCGTTTAATTTATTTAATCCCAAAGCCTGCAAAGTTAATTTTTGCCGCTCTGAACGATCGATGCCGCTTTTTATTTGTGTTACTTTAATCTTTGCCATTGTTATAAGGTTTAGGGTTTAGGTTTTAGGTTTTAAGGTTTGGCTGCTGCCTTATACCTTACGCCTTTTTCCTTTTACCGTCTTATCCGTTAAAAACTTTCTTTAAAGAAATATTTCTTGTTTTTGCAACTGCAATTGGCTCACGCAATGTTGCCAGAGCTTTTACTGTTGCTTTTACAACGTTATGAGGATTTGCAGAGCCGAGAGATTTTGCCAATACATCTGTAATACCACATGCTTCCAAAACCGCTCTCATACTGCCTCCGGCGATTACACCTGTACCATGTGCGGCAGGCTTTATTAAAACTTTTGCAGCGCCTTCTTTGCTCCATTGCTCATGAGGAATAGTGCCATGCATAACAGGAACTTTTATCAAATTCTTTTTAGCATCATCAATGCCTTTAAGAATTGCTTCCTGAACTTCTTTGGCTTTACCTAAACCCTGACCAACAACACCATTGCCATCACCAACAACAACCAATGCAGAGAAACTGAATGCACGGCCTCCCTTTGTTGTCTTTACAACCCGGTTTATCGAAACTACTTTCTCTTTCAGTTCCAGTTCGCCGCCCTTTATTTTTGAAATGTTTGCCATGTATTAAAATTGATTTTCTAATTAAAATTGTAATCCGCCTTCTCTTGCCCCTTCAGCAACTGCTTTCACTCGACCGTGATAAATGTATCCGCCACGATCAAACACAACATCTTTAATTCCTAATTCATTTGCTTTTCTTGCTACAGCTGCACCAACCATTTTGCTTTTCTCAACCTTGTTTACTTTTTGCGCTGCAATATCTTTTTCTTTTGACGAAGCTGCGGCAATGGTAGTTCCATTCTCATCATTTATCAGTTGCACATAAATATCATTATTGCTTCTGAAAACGCTCAACCTTGGTTTGGTGGCATTGCCGCTAATCTTTCTGCGGATGCGATACCTTATACTTCTTCTTGCACTAACTTTTGACATATTCTTTTATTTTGCTTCTCCGATCCTGTCTGCCGACAGGCAGGTTTGCGGAAAATGTTTTAATGATTCGGCTATTTGACAATTCGGCTATTTGACAATTTGGTGCTTCATTATCGCCGAATTGTCAAATTGGCTAATTATCAAATTGTTTATTTACCTGCTGCCTTACCTGCTTTTCTTCTCAACACTTCACCGGCGAACTTAACACCCTTTCCTTTGTATGGCTCAGGCTTACGTAAGCTCCTGATTTTTGCTGCTACCTGGCCAAGCAATTGCTTGTCAATACTTTCCAAAGTGATCATAGGATTTTGTCCTTTCTCCTGTGATGTAACAACTTTTAGTTCTTTAGGTATTTCGAAAACAATATTGTGAGAATATCCTAATGCAAGATCTAACACATTTCCCTGGTTAGATGCTTTAAAACCCACACCAACCAATTCAAGCTTTTTGCTGTAACCTTCTGTTACCCCTTTAACCATGTTATTAACCAAAGAACGATACAAACCATGCATTGCACGATGACGAATTTGATCTGTAGGTCTTACAAATTCCACTTTCCCATCTTTCACTTCCACTTTAATATCCCTGTCAACTGTTTGCTTTAATTCACCTTTAGGACCTTTAACGGTAATAACATTTTCAGGACTAACAGTTACGTTAACCCCGTTTGTTATTGTTACAGGATTTTTACCAATTCTAGACATTTTATTTTTTATTTTATTCCTTGTTCCCCTTTAGAGGATAGGGTTTAATAAATATTACACAATACTTCCCCACCAACGTTTTGAGCTTTTGCTTCTTTATCAGTCATTACACCTTTTGATGTAGAAACGATGGCAATGCCCAAACCATTCTTCACTCTTTTAAATTCATCAGGCTTTGCATACGTACGCAAACCCGGACGGCTAACTCTTTCCAAACTCTGTATAGCGGGCAGTTTGGTAGATGGATCATATTTTAAAGCGATTTTGATAACACCTTGTTTGTTGTCATCTTCAAATTTGTATTTTAAGATATAACCTTTATCATACAAAATTTCAGTCAGGCGCTTTTTCAAATTGCTCGCAGGAATTTCTACAACTCTGTGATTGGCCATTTGAGCGTTTCTAACTCTTGTTAAATAATCTGCTATCGGATCGGTTACCATTATTTAAATCTTTTATTTTTTTAAAGTTGATTCGTTTAACGTTTAAGTCGTTTAACGTTAAACGTTTTAAACCATTAAACGTTCAACGTTGTTACCAGCTTGCTTTTTTTACACCAGGTATTTTTCCCTGTAAAGCCATGTCACGAAATATATTTCTTGATATTCCAAAATGCCTTAAATATCCACGTGGCCTGCCTGTAAGCTGACAACGATTTTTTAAGCGAACAGGAGATGCATTTTTGGGCAGAAGATCAAGTGCTTTGTAATCACCGGCTTCTTTTAATGCTTTACGCTTTTCAGCATATTGAGCAACCATTGTTTCACGCTTTCTCTGTCTTGCTTTAACTGATTCTTTAGCCATGTTTATTCAGTTGTTTTTTTAATATTTTTAAAAGGCATTCCCAACTCTTTCAACAATTCAAATGCTTCTTCGTTTGTGTTTGCTGTTGTTACAAAAGTGATATCCATGCCTGTTATCTTATTTACTTTATCAATATCAATCTCAGGAAAAATAATTTGTTCTGTAACACCCAATGTATAATTACCTCGGCCATCAAATGATTTATCGCTGATACCTTTAAAATCACGAACACGTGGTAATGAAACAGAAACCAGGCGATCTAAAAACTCATACATATTTACACCACGCAAAGTAACTTTTGTGCCGATTGGCATATCCTTACGAAGCTTAAAGTTTGATACGTCTTTCTTAGACATTGTTGCCACAGCTTTCTGACCTGTTATCATTGTCATCTCATCAATAGAGATATCAATTAATTTTTTATCAGCCACTGCACCATTTACACCACGGTTCAAACAAATTTTTGCAAGCCTTGGCGCCTGCATTACAGTTTTATAAGAAAACTTTTTCATTAGAGCAGGTACAACTTCTTTTTTGTACTTGTCTGCTAATCTTGGAGTATATTTTTTTTCTGTTGCCATTATTTAATTACCTCCCCTGAATTTTTTGTTGTTCTAACTAATTTTCCATTTTCACGGGTGCGTTTAACTTTTGATGGCGCACCAGCTTTTGCATCCCATATCATTACGTTTGAAATAGCGATCGGAGCTTCAATTTTTTGAATACCCCCTTTTGTATTTTGTGCAGAAGGTTTAGTGTGCTTGGTAACGATGTTTACACCTTCTACCAATACCCTGTTTTTTTCTGTAATAATTTCCAACACTTTTCTTGGTTTCTTCAGATCCTTATCGTCTCCGGCTATTACAACTACTGTATCGCCTTTTTTTATATGGAACTTTGGTTTAAATCTTGTCTTCATACCCTATATCCCTAAAGGGACTATTTATTTTTATTAATAATTATACCTATTTCAATTTCCCATTACTCCGCCTAAGGCGGATGTGGTTTATAATACTTCAGGTGCAAGTGAAATGATCTTCATATAACCTTTGTCTCTCAACTCTCTTGCCACAGGCCCAAATATCCTTGTACCTCTTGGCTCATCAGATGCACTTAACAGAACTACAGCATTATCATCGAACCGAATATAAGAGCCATCTTTACGGCGCAACTTATTTTTTGTTCTTACAATTACAGCCCTGCTTACAGTTCCTTTTTTAATCCCACCTGCTGGTAATGCATCTTTAACAGTAACAATTATTTTGTCGCCAACGTGTGCGTAATCCTGGCCGGAGTTACCCAGAACACGGATACACAACACCTCTTTTGCCCCGCTATTATCTGCTACATTTAGCCTGCTTTCTTGCTGAATCATTTTATTACTTTTTTAAAGCCTCACCCTCATTCCCTCTCCGATAGAGAGGAAGGTCGGGCTATAGTTCTTTGTTCATCATTTGCACTGACATATTATTTTTCAATCCTCTAAATCTGCCAAGTGCAGTGGCGGTTCTCCCCTATCGGGGGAGTTAGAGGGGCCTTTTATTTTACTTTTTCTACTACTTCTACCAATCTCCAACGCTTTGTTTTACTCATTGGTCTTGATTCCATTATTTTAACTATGTCGCCAATGCTGCATTC
>JALYYX010000224.1 GCA_030946075.1 Bacteroidota bacterium
TTATTACCCCCCCCCGAAAAAGTTGATTAAGGTGTAATTTTACCGCATGTCTATCCACGTTTCTAACCTACAAAATTTTTCGGACAGCAAAAAGCAATCAATGATTTCCTTCAAAATAGATGAGGCAGAAACGTTGCAATAATAAACAATGCATTTTTTGTATATTCGTAATATGAAAACATATCATTTACCTGTAGTGGTAGAAACAGATGAAGATGGTATTTACATTGTTTCTTGCCCGGTTTTTAAAGGATGTAATTCTTACGGCAGCACAATAGATGAGGCATTGGAAAACCTAAAAGAAGTGGTGCAAATGTGCATTGATGAACAGCCTGCAGAGGAACATAACAAATTTATCGGCGTAAGAGAAATGGAATTTAAAATGCCTGCGTCAGCATGAGTGAAAAGCTGCCCGTAATCAGTGGCAAAGATTTCATTAAACTTTTAGAAAAACTGGGCTTTACAGTTATTCGTATCAACGGCTCACATCATAGAATGAAACACAATGATGGACGAATTACTACAATTCCTGTTCATAAAAATATTCCACTTCCAAAAGGTTTGATTCGTAAAATTCTTCGTGAAGATTTAAAAATTACTGTTGAGGAGATTAAACATCACTTATAACTAATTTCGCCGCATGTCTATTGAAGTATCCAACCTCACAAAAATTTACGGACAACAAAAAGCAATCAATAATATTTCCTTTACAATAGATAAGTCAGAAAGTTATTTTCTTAAAGTTGTTGCAGTATCAGATTTGATACTTTAAATTTAAAGTATCTTTGAATAAATATTTTTGTATGCTTACAGCAATAAAGGGCACATATAAAAATGGCCATGTAATTCTTGAAGAGCCTGCACCAACTGATAAAACAGTTCCTGTGTTGGTTACTTTTTTAGAAAAAGAAGTGCAGCATCTTAATTTAAAATTAAACAGAATTATAGGAAGCCTTGAAGGAAAAATATCAATCCCTGATGATTTCAATGAACCCTTGGATGATCTAAAAGAATATATGTAAGCCGTGAATATTCTTGCAGATACACACATCTTTATTTGGATATTACAGAATAATCCTAAACTTTCTGAAACGAGAAAAAATCTTGTAACTGATACTTCAAATGAAATTTGGGTCAGCCCTTTCAGTTTCATGGAAATTGTAATAAAACTTAAAATTGGGAAATTGCCGGAAGTCTTTGTTGATGCAGAATTCTTAGCAAATCAATGGCTGAAAGATGGGTACAACATTTTACCGGTTACTAAAGAGCACATCTATTATTATCAGCAATTACCTTTTATTGAAAATCATCGTGACCCCTTTGATCGTTTCATAATTTCAACGGCGATTAAAGAAAATATGAGCATCATGACTGATGATGAGAAATTTAAAGCATATTCTCACTTAGTAAATTTAGTTTAGCATGTCTATCCAGGTCTCCAACCTCACAAAAATTTACGGACAACAAAAAGCAATCAATAATATTTCCTTTAAAATAGATAAGGCAGAAATTGTCGGTTTCCTCGGGCCGAACGGTGCCGGAAAATCTACAACAATGAAAATCATCACAGGCTTTTTGGAAGCTGATAATGGCAATGCATTTGTAAGCGGCTTAAATGTGCAGAGTGATAAACTGGAAACAAAAAAGAAAATTGGTTATCTACCCGAAGGCAATCCATTGTACTATGAAATGTATGTGAGAGAATATTTGGAGTTCATTGCCAATGTTCATCAAATAAAAAAAATAAAAAATAGGATTGAAAAAGTTATAACACTTACAGGTTTAACCGTTGAAAGCAAAAAAAAAATCGGGCAATTAAGTAAAGGATACAAACAGCGTGTGGGATTAGCTGCAGCATTAATTCATGACCCCGAAGTTTTAATTCTTGACGAACCTACAAGTGGTTTGGATCCAAATCAAATTGTAGAAATTAGGGATGTAATAAAAAATCTTGGCAAGAATAAAACAGTGCTTTTTTCTTCCCACATCTTACAGGAAGTAGAAGCTATTTGCGACAGGGTAATTATCATCAACAAAGGAAATATTGTAGCAGATGACCAATTGAGCAATCTGCAAATGGCAAATAAAAATTCTCATGCAGTGTTGGTGCAGTTCAAGGAATCAATTGAATCATCTTTACTGAAACAAATAAGTGAAGTCAATAAGATCGAACAACTACAAACCACAAACCTGCCTACCGGACAGGCAGGCTACAAACTACAAACTACCAATCCTGAATCCGTTCGAAAGCAGTTACTTGAATTGAGTTTGCAGCACAACCTGAATATTGTTTCTTTGCAAAGCGAAAGCCATAGCCTTGAAGAAGTTTTTAGAAATTTGACAAATTAAATATTAAAAAATTAAATGAGTTACATCGCAAGCATTTATGCACGCCAAATATTAGACAGTCGCGGAAACCCAACGGTAGAAGTAGATGTACTAACTGATGAAGAAGCTTTGGGAAGAGCCGCAGTTCCATCCGGCGCAAGTACCGGCGTACATGAAGCGGTTGAGCTCCGTGATAACAATAAAAAACTGTACGGTGGTAAAGGGGTTTTAAATGCTGTAAAAAATGTGAATGAACTTTTAGCAAATAAATTAGAAGGCTGGGATGTTACCGACCAAACAGGAATAGATAATTTGATGATAGAACTGGATGGAAGTGAAAATAAAAGTGAACTGGGCGCCAATGCAATGCTGGCGGTTAGTCTGGCGGTTGCAAAAGCAGCAGCGCTGGAAGCTAACCTTCCTTTATATCGTTACATCGGCGGTACAAATGCAAAGGTGTTGCCCATCCCTATGATGAATATTTTAAATGGCGGCGCTCATGCAGATAATAAAATAGACTTCCAGGAATTTATGGTGATGCCAGTTGGCGCTTCATCATTCAGCGAAGGTTTACAATGGGGTGTGGAGATTTTTCATGCATTAAAAACTGTTTTAAAAAAGAATGGTTACAGCACAAACGTTGGTGATGAAGGTGGCTTTGCTCCCAACATTCAAAGCAATGAAGAAGCCATTGAAACGGTGCTCACAGCG
Organism: Bacteroidota bacterium; assembly: GCA_030946075.1. Lineage (GTDB taxonomy): Bacteria > Bacteroidota > Bacteroidia > Chitinophagales > Chitinophagaceae > Ginsengibacter. The sequence continues at coordinate 3,040 of JALYYX010000224.1, forward strand.
ATTGAAACAGCAGGGTATAAAACAGGTTCACAAATTGCGATCGCTATGGATGCTGCTAACAGTGAACTGTGGAATGATAAAGAACAGAAATATATTTTTCATAAGAGCGATGGCAAAACAATGACGAGTGAACAACTTGTAAATTATTGGGAGAGCTGGGTTAACCAATATCCAATAATTTCTATTGAAGATGGAATGGCAGAAGATGATTGGGAAGGATGGAAAATGCTTACAGAAAGAGTTGGTAAAAAAATTCAGCTCGTTGGTGATGATCTTTTTGTAACGAATGTGAATCGCTTGCAACAAGGAATTGATAAAGGAATTGCAAATGCCCTTCTCGTAAAAGTAAACCAGATTGGCACATTAACTGAAACAATTGATGCAGTTACCT
>JALYYX010000226.1 GCA_030946075.1 Bacteroidota bacterium
AGCAAACAACGGACATTGCTTTAATGGAAAGACTAAATCATGAAAGATTGATGAATGCTGATAAAGCAACAGGGGCCTCAAACAATTTTGATGTAAAATATTATCGTTGTGAATGGGAAGTAGATCCCGCTGTAAGGTTTATTAAAGGTAAGGTTACCGTTTATTTTGTTACAACTGCAGATGCATCTTCTATTTCGTTGGACTTGATGTCTGCATTAATTACAGATAGTATTAAACAAAGAAAATCTTTGCTCACCTATCAGCATACAAATAATGTTTTGCAAATAAATTTGGCGACTACTATTTCTTCCGGAAAGTTAGATTCTGTAAGTATTTTTTATGCAGGTATTCCGCCAACAAGTGGCTTCGGTTCTTTTATACAAACAACCCATTCGGGCATACCTGTAATATGGACATTGAGTGAACCTTATGGTAGTCGGGACTGGTGGCCATGCAAAAATGGTTTGGATGATAAAGCTGATTCAATTGATATTTTTGTTTCACATCCATCACAATACAAAGCAGCATCCAACGGGCTTTTGCAAAGTGAAACCGCTTCAGGTATAAATAAAATTACACATTGGAAACATCGTTATCCTATTGCCACTTATTTAGTTTGCTTCGCTGTTACTAATTATGCTGTTTTTAATAATTCTGTACAATTGGGCAATATTAATTTACCCATGCAAACATTTTGCTATCCCGAAAATCTTACACTGTTTCAAACTAATACTCCGCTTGTTTTAAATGCTCTTCAATTGTACAATAATATTTTTGGTGAGTATCCTTTTATAAAAGAGAAATATGGTCATGTGCAATTTGGATGGGGTGGCGGGCAGGAGCATCAAACCTCCACATTTATTATTACACCCGATGAAGGCTTAATGGCTCACGAGCTGGCGCACCAATGGTTTGGTGATAAAGTTACCTGTGCAAGCTGGCAGGAGATATGGTTGAATGAAGGCTTTGCAACACACCTTGCAAGTATGTATATGGAACAGAACTATCCGGCCAATACAATTAATAACCGAAGAACAGAAATAACAAATATTACATCTAATCCCGGAGGCTCAGTTTGGGTTGATGATACTACCAATGTAAGCAGAATTTTTGATGGCAGATTGTCTTACAGAAAAGGTTCACATCTATTATATATGCTTAGATGGATATTGGGCGACAGTATATTTTTTAAAAGCATAAGGCAATATCATACTGATGCTAAACTACAATATGGATTTGCAAAAACTGATGACCTCAAAAGAAATCTGGAAAGTGTAAGCGGAAAAGATTTGACATCATTTTTTAAAGAGTGGTTTTATGGACAGGGGTATCCCAGCTATAATGTACAATGGTCGCAGATAGGAAATGACTATGTAAAAATTAAAATGCAGCAAACCACTTCACATGCTTCAGTGAGTTTCTTTGAATTGCCGGTTGCACTAAAATTTAAAAATGCCACACAGGAAAAAACAATTGTTGTTGATAATAAATTTAATGGAGAAATCTTCTATAAAAATATTGGGTTTATTGCCGATACTGTTTTAATTGATCCGGATTATTGGCTAATCACAAAAAATAATACTTCACAAAAAGTTGCGGATAATATAAGCGGCCAAAATGTTGTACAGGTATTTCCAAACCCTGTACAGTCCACACTTTCAATTTACATAAGAAATTATAAAGATGCTCTTGCCACGCTAAGTATCTATAATTCTGCGGGACAAGTTTTATACAAAAAACAATTATTTATTAATGGCTCTCAATTTATAGAAATCCCTGTAGCATATTTATCATCAGGAGTCTATTTTATTCATTTAAGATCGGTTAATGAAACTAAATTTGTGAAGAAGATAGTAAAGCAGTGATCAAAGTTTCAAACAATATTTTTCATGAGTGCAATAGAGCCTGATGTAAAAAACTTTCTGGCAAAGGTTGCTAATTCACTTTCAATTGGTTTATTATGGCTCCTCATAAACTCAACAATTGGTATTGGATTTAATTTTGCCTTTTTTGAAAATAAACCATCTATAGGGAATTATATTTTTTATGCATGGTTTCTCATAAGCCTGATTTTTCTCATAATTTATTTTAGGAGAAAATGGAAGTTGTAACAGCTAACTGCTGTGATCAGTAACTATCAGCCATTTATTTTTTATCTTTTTAAAAAGTAGTGTAAAGTATCCGCCTACATCTCCTGAAGCTCTTGCCAGATGCCACTTTCCAACTACAAAATAATACAATACAGATAATCTTTTTGTCTCAAGAATAACAAAGTCGAGCTTGCCCATGGTGGCTGCATCGGGATAATTTTTTTTGTAATTATCAAGCGTTTTTTGCCATCCATAAGTGATGCCAGATTTCCCAATAAATTTTAGCGAATCATTTTGCCAATAGCCCTGCATAAAGTTTTCAATGTTTCCTTCATTCCATGCAATGGTCTGCTGATGTAAAACATTTCTTATCGCCATTTCATCTTTTGATTGTGCGATTGCAGCAGTAGTAAATAAAACTATCAATGAAAAAAATAACTTCCTTGCCATACTATTTTTAAGATAAATATAAGGCTTAATGAGAATGATATTCTGAATTGCAAAATCTGCTCTGTCTGCAATATTTAAAATTTAAAATATGAGCTGACAAAATAAGGCAAACAGCAAAAAATAATAACAAATATTCCTGGTGAGAAAAAAATTGTTTTAATATTAAAAAAGTAAATCCCAAAGAAAAAAGAAGCACAGGAAAATTATTTCTGTGATGTTTTATATACCCATGAAATAAAGAATAAGAACCAACAAGGAATGCTATTATAATCATACCCCATTCAAAGTAAGAATTATGAATAATGTTTATGCCAAATATGGGTAATGTGCTTACCATAACAGGTAATACAGCACAATGTATTGCGCAGGCTATGGATGTTGAAATGCCAAGAAAATCCCAGTTTATTTTTAAACTCATTGAAACAAAAGTATTAAATTTGCAACAATGTTGCAAATATTTTTCACGTAGGAAATGTAACTTTGCGCAAATATTTATATGCGAAAGCAATTGTTGTGGCTTGGAGGATTTTTTATAATACTGTTAGCGGCATTTTACTTTTTTCTCTTTTCAGGTACTGATTATTATAAAGCAAAATTGCCGGTTTTAAACTATGTACAAAACTTTTCCTTTACTGATCAAAACGGAAAAGCCCTTACCCAGCATGCCCTACAAGGAAAAGTATATGTTGCAGAATATTTTTTTACAACATGCAAAGGCATTTGCCCAAAGATGAATGCAAACATGAAAACCGTTTACGATAAATTTAAAAGTGAACCCGATTTTGCAATTATCTCTCATACGTGCATGCCCGAAACCGATTCTGTATCCTTATTAAAAGCCTATTCTCAAAAAATGGGAGCAGGCCCAAATTGGTATTTCGTTACCGGCCCTAAAGATTCACTTTATAAAATGGCACGTGAAAGTTATTTACTTGATAATGATAAAAACAACAGCATAAATATAAAAGATCAATTTATTCATACACAGTTTTTTGCATTAACTGATAAAGAAGGAAGAGTGAGAGGAATTTATGATGGTTTAAAAAAAGAAGAACTTGAAAAACTTAACCGTGACATTACAGATTTGCTGAAAGAGAGAAAGGATCCTGCTGTTTTTAATAATTCAACTTTCACTAATAATCCAAATTAATGAATCGGAAAGCTGAAGAGATACTAAAGACAAATCATTTAAGTATTACGGAAAGCCGGCAAAAAATTCTCACCATATTTTTACAGTCAAAAGGTGCATTATCGCATGCAGATATTGAAAAGAAAACAAGCGGCATTTTTGATCGTGCCACTGTTTATCGCAATTTAAATTCCTTTGTAAATAAAGGAATAATTCATTTAATTCCCACTACCGATAATTCAATAAAATATGCTTTGTGTAAAGATGATTGTGGGGCAGGCAATCACCATGATAACCATGTTCACTTTATTTGCGATGATTGTACCAAAACAATTTGCCTTGATGATGTTATTATTCCAAATGTCCGGCTTCCGAAGGGTTTTACTCCAGCGCATTCTGAAATGGTAGTAACAGGCATTTGTGGAGATTGCAGGTGAAGCAATATTATTAAATTGTTTTTGCCGCAGTGGGTTTGAAAATAAAATAAATAAGAAGAAAAGCTGCTAACACACCAAATCCTGTCAAAGCAGTTTTATAATCATTAATGGCAATGCTAACACCAACAAACAAATAAGCAGCAATAAAAATTATGGGCAACAATGGGAACAACTTCATTTTGTAAATACCTGTATTATCAAGATATTTTGTTTTTTTTCTTAAAATAAAAATTGTTGCCGCAGAAGTTGCCATGCCCATACAATCTAAAAAAATAGTGAAGCCTAAAATCTCTTCAAATGTTTTCGCGAAAAATAAAATGACTACGCAGAGTGCTGCAAATACTGTTAATGCAGCCACAGGTACGTTTTTGCTTTCAGATTTTTTTTGCAGAAATTTTGGCAGCACTCCGTCTTCACTCATGGCCAACATCACTCTGGGATTACTTAATAGCAAAACGTTCACATATGCAAGAACACTTAAAAAAAGCAATGTAGAAAAAACATTTGCTCCGGTTTGGCCAAACATTTTACCTACAAGTATATCAGCAACTTCCTGCCCTGCTTGCCTGTGTTGCAATACATCAAAACCCACAACTTTATAATAAGAATAATTTACGGTGAGGTATAATAAAATGATAATTGCAATGCCAATAAAAATTCCTTTTGGAATATTTTTAGCGGGTCTATCAACTTCACTTCCAAAATTAATTGTTTGCTGATAGCCACCATAGGTAAAGGATACAGCGATCAATGCTACACCAAATGATAAAATATATTCTTTCCACGTATAGCTAGTGGCAGCAATATTTTTAACTGGCACAGCATAAATATTAGGGAAGAATAAGGCAACTATCAATAGTAATATCATGCTTATCTTAATTATCATTAAAACATTTTGAGTTCGGCTGCTCATTTTTAAACCAAGAAGGTTAACACCATAAAAAATAAAAATGGCCATCATTGCAATAAGTGCTTTGATTATATCAGTTCCTGCTGATCCTAAAAAAACTTTACTTATATATCCTGCACCAATTAATGCTACACCGCTTAATGATGCTGCATTAGAAATTAATATGATGCTGTTAATTGAAAAGGCAATTGATGGGTGATAAGCGAAAGAAAAAATTTTGTAATAGCCGCCGGTAACGGGGTAGCGGCTTCCGATTTCGGCATACGTTAATGCACCGCATAATGCTATTACTCCGCCTGCAATCCAGGATCCAAAAAAGATCTCCGGATTCATTGCACCTTTTGCTGAATCAGTTGCGGTTCTAAAAATTCCCATTCCTATCACCAATCCAATAACTATCATGGTAAAAGAAAACAGGTTAAGCTTTTTGTCAGACTTCATGGCGGGAAGATAAAAAATTATAGCAATTAATCTTATTTTGGAAATGTAAAAGTATTGCTCATACTTTTGCGGCGTAATTGGTTCTATAATCCCGATGAATATCGGGAAGAGATTAAAAGGGAATCCGGTGATTCTGATTTGTAAGAAAATTCCGGAGCTATCCCCGTAGCTGTAAACTCGATTCTGTTCATCCTTCGTGCCACTATCTTAATACGATGGGAAGGCGATGAACATGAGTAAGCCAGAAGACCTGCCGGTTACAGTAAAACCATTTCAAAGCTTTCGGGTGAAAGGCATGAG
>JALYYX010000262.1 GCA_030946075.1 Bacteroidota bacterium
TGCGGCCATTATCAAGTAGAATTACATACATTTCTTCAGGGCCATCAAATTCATCAGCTTGTTTTGGCCCACTAATAATTGTATTGTACACTGTAATTTTTTGTCCTGTTCCATAAGTTGCAAGCAACGGCCAAAACAAAGCCAGGTCAGTAATTGAAGGAATTATTTTTTCAATACCTGCAATTACAATATGTGTTTTAGGGAAGGCCGAGCTTAATCTTGCATTTCCTTCGTTTTCAGTAACTGCAATGCTGCCTGTATCGCTGATGATAAAGTTTGCCCCGGTAATTCCTACTTCTGCCTGCACATATTTTTCTCTAAGCTTGTGCCTTGCTACTAACGTAAGTTGCTCAGGAGTAAGCTTTGGATCTGTTCCTAATTTTTCCGCAAATAGTTTAGCTACATCTTCTTTACTTTTATGCATGGCAGGTGTAACGATGTGGTAAGGTGCTTCGCCATCAAGCTGTTGAATATATTCTCCAAGGTCTGTTTCTACACTCTCTATATTATTTTCTTCTAAAAATTTATTAAGATGAATTTCTTCGGTAACCATACTCTTGCTCTTCACAATGGTTTTGCAGTTTTTTTCTTTACAGATATTTAAAATTTCATCCAGAGCATGCCCGGCATCATTTGCCCAAATAACTTTACCTCCACGTTTAGTAAAATTCAATTCAAACTCTTCCAGTTGCTGATCCAGTGTTTCAATAGCTTTCCACTTTATATTTTTAGCACGCTCCCTTGCCATATGTACATCACTAAACTGGTGTTTACCCTGCGGTACTACAGCATTGTATCTGCCTATATTAAAATTTATTTTTTGCCTGTGCTCAAGGTCTGCACTTTTTATGGTGCTTTTGGCTATGAATGTGGTAGATGTATCAGACATTTTTTTATCTAGTATTTTTTAACACCTGTAATTCTTTACCAATTTTTGTAAATGCTTCAATGGCTTTATCAAGATGTTTTTTCTTATGAGCGGCACTTATCTGTACACGAATGCGTGCCTGCCCTTTTGCTACCACAGGAAAGAAAAAGCCTATAACATAAATGCCTTCCTCCAATAATTTGGCTGCGAAAGTTTGCGCCAGCACTGCATCGTAGAGCATGATAGGAACAATGGGATGATCTCCTGCTTTTATATCAAAGCCTGCAGCTGTCATTTTCTTTCTAAAGTATTTTGTATTTTTTTCAAGCCTGTCCCGTAGATTGGTTGTTTTACTAAGCATATCAAAAACGGCAATGGATGCACCTACAATACTTGGTGCTAAACTATTGCTGAATAAATATGGCCTGCTGCGTTGTCGGAGCATTTCAATGATTTCTTTTTTACCGCTTGTAAAACCTCCGCTTGCCCCACCTAATGCCTTACCTAATGTACCTGTTATTAAATCAATTCGTCCCATCACATTTCTGTACTCGTGTGTGCCTCTGCCGGCCTTGCCTACAAATCCACTTGAGTGGCTTTCATCTACCATTACAATGGCATCATATTTATCAGCCAGATCACAAATAATATCGAGCCTTGCAATAGTACCATCCATACTAAAGGAGCCATCAGTAACTATCACACGACTTCTTAATGACAAAGATTCTTTTAATTTATTTTCAAGATCTTCCATGTTATTATGCTCATAGCGAAAACGCTGAGCCTTGCACAACCTAACGCCATCAATAATGCTTGCATGGTTTAATGCATCAGAAATTATTGCATCCTGCTCACCAAATAAGGGTTCAAATATTCCACCATTTGCATCAAAACAAGCCACATATAAAATGGTATCTTCAGTTCCTAAGAATTCTGCAATTTTAATTTCAAGTTCTTTATGAATATCCTGAGTACCACAAATAAAACGTACGCTGCTAAGCCCATAACCTCTCTCATCAATATATTTTTTTGCTGCTTTAATTACTTTAGGGTGTGACGATAAACCAAGATAATTATTAGCGCAAAAGTTTAAAACCATTTTCCCGCCAACTTCAATTTCTGCCCCTTGTTCGCTGGTGATTATCCTTTCATTTTTATAAAGCCCGGCGGTTTTAATTTCTTCCAATTCCTTACCAATTCGTTTTGCGAAATTTTCGTTCATACTTATCTAATTTTGATTTCGCAAACCTACATATAATTGAACCAATCTTATT
>JALYYX010000274.1 GCA_030946075.1 Bacteroidota bacterium
TGGTAAATCTGTAGCTATTTTAAATATAGATAATAAACCCAGAGCAGCGGATCTTATAAGTAACGATGGCGGCTCTATCGTTGCATCAGGAGCAGGGAATATTGTTGCATCAGGAGCGGGAAATATCGTTGCATCAGGAGCAGGAAATTTGAAAAATTTGGGCGGGTTTTCATTTGGTTCTGCCAGTTCTAAAGCAACTGCGTCAGGGTCTGTTATTAAAACATCAGGTAGCGCAGCGATAATTATACAATAATTGGCTGTATATTTTATGGTTCTTTATTAAAGTGCATTTCTATATTAATAAAAATGCACTTCTATTTTAATAATTAGCATGAAAAAAATAGTATTATTATTTTTAGTTGGCATTTTTTGTTCATTCGCAATTAATTCTTTCGCCCAACAGGATCAAAGAATTCATGCAGCATTTATGCTTGCATTTGGGCGTGATGCAACACAGACTGAAGTGAATTATTGGTTGGGAAAAGGCAATTTGTCAATAGCGCAGATTATAGAATTTCATCGGCAGGGATTAAAACAATATCCGGATTTGCACCGGGAAACAATTATTAAATCGTATAAAGATGCAATGGGCAGAATACCAAAAGAGGATGAAATAAAATTCTATATGCCTAACACCGCAACCTATGCTGAATTGGTAGCAACTCATATTAACTGGTTACAAACAAACAATTTGGAATACGAAAAAGTTTTCCGGCTGGCGTATGCTACCGTTTTTCATCGGGTGCCTACTAATACCGAAGTAGCTTATTGGAAAAATCTCGGCGTATTCCCATATTATTTATTATTAGGGTATCATGAAGATTATAAAAGAAAAAATCAGAATGAGTCCGGTAGCGCTGGAAGAGTAAATTTGATAGGCGTTCCATCAGTTATTGCAATTTTGCTCTCGCCTGCAATAGCAGCAGAAGCAAAAATTATTGGGGGAAATGCATCCGCAGTTATCTCAACAAATGGCACTGGCGGTATAAGCCACGATGGAGGAAGTATAGTTGCTGCCGGAGCAGTAAATCTTGTAGCGCCCGGCTTGGGTAATTAGGGTTAGTTTTTCTAATCTTTTTAAAATAAAAATATGAAACACATTATTACATTAATTGCAGTTACAATTTTTTGCACCTGCACTTTTGCCCAGCAAGTTGGTTCTAAAGTAAGTTTTAACGCTTCGGACGGGAAAACGTATACAGGCTCTGTAACAGAAATTAAAGATGATAAATATAAAATTAAGTATGACGGCTTTGAGTTTGAGGCATGGTTATTAGCAAGCCAGTTTACCGTAATAGAGCCAGCAAACCAACCGGCACAGCCAACTTTACCGGCACAACCCAACACGCCAACCACCATTCCTGAAAATCCTCAACAACAACCACAACAAACCGCACCTCAACAACAAATGGATCCGAATGTTGCAGGTAATATGCCGGCGAACGGAGCCCAAACAACTACAGCAACGGGTATGACAAGATCTGACTCTTTAAAAATGGCATTAAATAATATGAAGTCGGCCTTTAATAACATTAATAAATTATTTGCCGGCAAAAGAGACACTATGACCATTATTATTCCTGAAATTGATTATGATAACACAAGCCTCAACCAGTTAAAGGAAACAATTAAAAAAGTAAAAGGTGTACGTTCTGTTGTAATGCATTACAATGCATCAACTGCCACAATGGAAGTTGCATACAAAGGAAAGCCAACTGATGTTTGGGATAATGTTTCTGCAGATGTAAAAACAAAATTTAAATTAGTAGAGGCAGGAGATAATAACATAACCCTTAAATACAAAGAAAAGATTCCATAATATTTTTAATTACCTATATGAAAAAAATCTCCCTCTTTATTTTTATACTATTTTCTTTTAATGCTATTGCTCAAAAAGCAACTTTAGCAGATAATGTGGCAATGTATCTGGGTAAGCAATATAAAGTTGGAGACATAGTTCATTTGGGATATGGCAGCGGAAATAATAAACAATTTTCCTTTATAAATTATGGTAAATCAATTAGCGGCATTTCTTTACCTGGCCTTTACCATCATGCAGATGAGAATTGGAGCAAAGCTGATGTTGAAATTGAAAAGGTTTATAAAACATCAGGGGTAATATGGCTTAAATGTAAACCCATTGATAAGGGCTCTGCTATTGGCTCAATATTAGGCAACAAAATATTTATAAATATAGAAGGCGCTGTAGATAACAAAGAAATTAATGGTGTAAGTGCACAAACAGGCACCCAGTCTGCTAAAATAGAAACACCACCGGTGCCCGTGCCTTCACCTGCGAAAGCAGGCAATGGTCAGCAAAAAGCCGGAAAACAAATTGCAGATCCCCCTCCCCCTCAAAAAGTTCAGAATAAAAAAGTTGAAAAAGAATTACCGCAATCAAATAAAACAGTAAACATACCTGCCAATATTCCAGGCGGAAACTCAAATGGGAAATTATATTTCAGAACATTGATGCTTATGAGTTCTTATGGAAATAGCCTTGAACTTTCATGGTTGTTTTTAGGTAATAACGGAACCATTGTAAGAGACCCCAAGCATGGAGTTAATCCCATAAATTTTTCAGCAGAATTAGCTGATAATGCAGATAATGCCGGGAAATATAAAATATCAAATAATAAATTAAACGTTACCTGGCAAAATGGAAGAACAGAAAACTGGGGTCTTGAATATGATCATGGTGAGCTGAGCGCTGTTGATGGTGGATTAGTTTCCCGGCCTGATGCATTACCTGCCAATTATAAAATTAGCGGCCAATACGCTGCCAGTGCGGTTTTGCCGGGTGTATCTTCTGTGCAAACATTTGTATTTAGTAAAGATGGAACATTCACACTTAACAGGTTGGGAACTGTTCATACCGCAGAAGTTGGTGGAAAATCTGAAAGTAATAGTAATGGAACATATACTATCGGCGGTAATACTCTTCATTTAAATTTTGCCAACGGTGAAAAACAAGTTGCAACAATTTGGATGTGGGATCAGGGAAATGGCAAACACCATCTTGTAATTAATAAAAGTTCTTTTCCGCAGGAAAAATAAATTTTATTTTATGAAATCAGCAAAACTATTCTTTATTTTTTTTGTCTTTATTTCTTATAACACTTTTGGCCAAACATGGAAACTGCATGACCAAGTGCAGGTAAAATATGGCACTACCGGAATTTACAACGCCGAAATAATTGATGTAAAAAACGGTCAGTACAAAATTCATTATGATGGCTATGGCAATAACTGGGACGAATGGATAACGCCGGATCGCATTATCTCTGCTACTACATCTAATAACTCCAATACTGGTACCAATAATCCCCAGACTCAAACCCAACAAAGCAATGGAAAATTTCATATCGGTCAAAAAGTGGAAGCCTACAACGTTACCTGGTATAAAGCCACTGTTATTGGTTTTGGTTCTGGTGATCTGGCAGGTTATATAAAAGTTCATTATGATGATTATTCTTCTGCTTCAGACCAATATTTAAAAGAGTCAAGCATACGTGTTGCCAGAAATCCTTCTACGCCGGATTTTACAGGCGGACCAAGAAATGGCAGATACACCATTTTATCTTACGGTAACATTTATAATCCAATTACATTGGGATATTTTGATCTTAATAATGGAAAATATACTTACTACGATGCCGGCAAAAAGCCCATCGGTAAAGGAACATATTTATATGATGCAAACAGCAAAGAAGTGCAATGGCAAAGCGGTCCGTTAAAAGATTACGGATCCAGCGCCGGCTTTGAAATAGACCGTGAAGGCAAAACACATAAGCTTCGCTTGAAATACAGTACTATCGGCACAAATAGCAGTGATAGATAATTTAATATTGATGGAATTTTTTTATTACAGGTAGCTTAAATAATTAAAACGCTATAGACGCCATACTTCCTTTTTACTTCTCTGTCAGTTTCTCTTGTTTTAATGGTTTCTCTTTTATCAAAGATTTTTTCTCTTACCTAATCCTATTTCTATTTTCGTAAATCCCTTTTCGCTGATGAATATTTTAAGAGGTATAATTGTATAGCCTTTCTCTTTTTATTTAATTCCTCAGCTTTATAATCCTCTTTTTTGTTCTGATAAGATTACCTAAAACCTTTGCATTATCTATTTAATTATATTTACCCCAAATAGAAACGCTGCTTTCATTTTAGAATTCAACAGAACCACTTATTGTTTTTTATTTATCCGATTCTATGATTGCCTAACATTATGGATTATGCTGCATTGATGGATGAAGGATTGAACTATTATAAATAAAACAGATTACTAATTGCTGAAAAAATCCAAGATATTATTTCAAAAATATTTTTATGCAAGCAAAATCAATAAAAGGAATATCGCCTGAAGAAATAAAAACTGCTTTGGAACAAAGTATGGCAGATGGATACAAACCAACGCTTGCTTTTGTATTCTTAACTGAATTAGAAAATATTGATGCAGTTTCTGCAATGATGGATGCCGAAGGTATTTCCGTATTTGGAGCAAGTACTTCAGAAAAATTTACCGAACAGGGTATAGAACCTGAAGGTATTGTTGCGTTACTTTTGGATATCAGCACGGCTAATTTTAAAATTGTTTTAAAAGATTTCAAATCGGCATCTGTTTATGAAGCTTCTTGCCAGGTTGCAGAGTCAGGCAAAAACAGTTTCGACCATCCTGCTTTTATTATTTCTGCTGCTGATTTCAAAACTCCTGGTCAGGAAATTATTAAAGGTTTATTAGACAAAGCTGGTGACAATGTAAAAGTTATCGGTGTCATGGCAGGTGAACCTGTAAATTTTACCGCCACCGTATTTACAAATCACATTAAAACTACCAATGGTTTAATATCGCTGATTCTCAACGAAGACAAAATTGATGTAAAGGGCATTGCGGTTTCCGGATGGAAACCTGTTGGAACAGAGAAAAAAATAACTAAAAGCGAAGGGTCGTGGATATATACTATAGATAACGAACCCGCCATGGATGTGATAAAAAAATTCCTGGGGAAGGACATTGAGACAAGTGAAAAATCAGAAGGATTGGTACCGCTCAATACCACTTATCCATTACAGATTCAAAGGGAATCAGGAAAACCTATGATGATGCCTACACTACTTTGGAATACTCAAGACCAATCTGTAATGGTTGGGGGTTTGGTAAAACAAGGTGCACTGTTTCGTTTTTCGCTTCCGCCGGATTTAGAAGTGATCGATACGGTTATTGAAAGCGCAAGAGAAATAAAAGAAAAAGAACTACCGGATGCGGATGCTATGATAGTCTTTTCTTGTGTTGGCAGGCTGTCATCATTGGGACCCATGTTACCTTCTGAATTAGACGGGTTAGCTGCTACTTGGAATAAACCGATGGCAGGTTTTTTCTCCCTGGGGGAATTTGGTAAGCTGGATAATAGCCGCCCGGAATTTCATGGAACAACTGTAAGTTGGGTGGCTTTAAGAGAAAAATAATTTGTATAAGTCAGCGAATAGAACATCTATTAGGCTGTAAAGGCACTCTTGTACTGTAATAATTCTATTGAGCAAAAAAACTTACAATATGAGCAACATAAAATTATTTGAACACAAACAAGTAAGAACACATTGGGATGAAAAAGAACAGAAATGGTATTTTTCTATCATTGATGTAATTGAAATATTAACAGGAACTGATAGAGGCAGAAAATATTGGAGCGACCTAAAATCGAAATTAAAGAAGGAAGGTAGTGAACTGTCCGAAAAAATCGGACAGTTGAAAATGCAAGCAGAAGACGGCAAATTAAGGCTCACTGATATTGCAGACACCGAACAACTTCTTCGTCTCATTCAATCCATCCCTTCACCCAAGGCAGAACCATTTAAACAATGGCTTGCAAAAGTAGGTTACGAACGTATGCAGGAAATAGCGGATCCGCAACAAAGTCTTGAAAGAGGAAGAGAAAACTGGCAAAAATTGGGAAGAAGTGAAAAGTGGATACAGCAAAGAATGACAGGTCAGGAAACACGGAACAAGCTTACAGATTATTGGAAAGAAAGTGGTGTAAAACAAGGTGACGAATTTGCTTATTTAACCAACATCATTCATCAGGAATGGACAGGGCTAACTGTAAAGAATCATAAAGATTTGAAAGGCTTGCAATCACAAAACCTTCGTGACCACATGAGCGAAGCAGAATTAATATTTACAGCTCTGGCTGAATTATCAACAAGACAAATAGCCGAAACCGATAATGCAAAAGGTATAAACCAAAATGCTGTAGCTGGAAAGAAAGGAGGACGCATTGCAAAAGATGCAAGGTTTGCACTCGAACTAAAAACAGGAAGAAAAGTAGTAACCCGTGAAAACTTTTTGCCACCATTGAAACAAAAAAAAGAATTAAAATAAATGAACCAGCATCTTCAATCCATTTTAAATACTATTCAGGAGGATGAAAATTTATCTGCTGATGAAAAGAATGCAATTATAAGATCTTTAAAAGATGCTGATAAGGAATTAGAAATAACAGCCTTCAAACTCGACCGCACAGAAAAAGTAAAACGAACTACTGCCATCTTATTGGAAGAAACCATTGAAGAACTCGAACAAAAAAGAAAAGCAGTTGAAGCACAAAATAGGGAACTGGAAATTGAGGCTGCATTGGAAAGAGTTCGTGCAAGAACTATGGCAATGCAAAAGAGTGATGAGCTGCCTGAAACTTCTTTCTTGCTATTTCAACAGATGAAGGAATTAGGCGAAACAGCGGCCCAACTTTCTATAGGTGTAATTAAAGAAGAAGATGACTTTGTTGAATTATCTGCCACCCTTCATGGCAGTGCATTATTACAAACATTAAAGATTCCCGCAGATGAACCTTTTGTAATGAAAAAGGTATTGAAAGCCTTCAGGGAAAAACAAAAATCACTAGTGATAGAACTTGAAGGGAAAGAACTAAAAGATTACAACAAGTGGCGCAATAATTTATTAAAAAAGGAATTAGTATTTCCTGAAGTGAAATGGATTGTTCATATCATCTTCTTCTCGAAAGGCATGTTATCATTTTCTTCTGATAAAAAAATATCTGAAGAAACACTTGATCTGTTAAAAAGATTTGCCGGAGTGTTTGATCTTACCTATACCCGTTTCCTCGATCTTCAAAAAGCAGAATCACAGGCAAGAGAAGCAGAAATTCAATTAGCATTGGAAAGAGTCAGGGGCAGGAGCCTGGCTATGCATCATACATCCGAATTGCAGGAAGTAGTGAGTATTGTTGCACAACAGTTGCATCGTATCAACATTGATATTAACGGAGGTGTATTCATTACCATCAATGATGAAGTTGATAAAGATCTGCCACTGTGGGCATCCGCAGGTGCTGCGGATTATGTACAAAAGGTGGTCGTTCCATTTTTGAACAGACCTTTTTTTATACACTTAACAGAAGCCATAAAAAGAAGGAATAATTTCTATATCGAGCAGTTAAGCAGAGAAGAGAAGATCCAACTCTTTGAGCATCTGATGCAATTTGCTCCATGGAATGCCTTGCCGGTGGAAAGAAAAAGAAATCTATTTTCCAAAGAAGGAGGCCTGTGCAGATCGGTGGTCATTTCTCAGCACACAAGCATCTCCATGACTGATCATTACGGCAGAAAATTTAATGATGAAGAAAATGAAATTTTGATTCGATTTGGAAATGTGTTGGAGCAGTCCTATACCCGATTTCTTGATTTACAAAAAGCCGAAGCACAGGCAAGGGAAGCGCAGATTGAAACTTCATTGGAAAGAGTAAGAAGCAGAACTATGGGTATGCAAAAAAGTGAAGAACTTAAAGAAGTGATCCAGGTTGTATACGAGCAATTCGTTCACTTAAATATTAATATTGAACATACAGGGTTTGTTATGGATTATAAGGCAAGAGATGATTATGATATCTGGATAGCGGACCCACTTGGGGTTCCCTCCCAGGTAACAGTTCCTTATTTTGATTCTGTGTATTATAATCGTTTTAATGAAGCAAAAGAAAAAGGAGAGGATTTTTTTGCCACCAATCTGAGTTTTGAAGAAAAAAACAAATTTTATCAAAAGCTTTTTGAGTACGTCCCAGGGTTGTCCGAGGAAGCAAAGAAATTTTATTTTAGTTGCCCTGCACTTGCAGCATCCACTGTATTGTTAGAAAATGTTTGCTTGTACATTGAGAATTTTTCGGGCACTCCTTATATAGACGAAGAGAATGCCATCCTAATGCGTTTTGGAAAAGTTTTCCAACAAACCTATACCCGTTTTCTTGATTTACAAAAAGCAGAAGCGCAGGCAAGAGAAGCACAGATTGAAACAGCATTGGAAAAAGTCCGATCACAAACAATGGGGATGCACAATAGCGAAGATGTAGGCACTACCGCAATATTGATGTTTGAGGAGTTAGAAAAATTAGGAGTAGCTACTAACCGATGCGGCATATTAAAATTTGATGATGCAGAACATATGGAAGTTTGGTCTGCAGGTACCGGTGTGGACTATGCTATCAGAGGACGATTGGATACAAGGAGTCATCCGATGTTGGCAGCGGGTTACAGGGGTTGGAAAAATAAAGATGCTACATTTTTTTATTTTTTAGAGGGACAGGGTTTGACTGACTACTATTCAGCACTTAAAAATGCCCCGGAGTATCCGTATCAAATGCCTGATACATTACCATCTACTCAATGCATCAGTTTGTTCTATTTTTCTGAAGGCGCTCTTTATGCATTTTCTTCAGAGCCCTTATCCAATGAAGCGGTACAGGTCTTCACCAGGTTTGCCGGAGTTTTTGCTCTTACATACCGCCGTTTCCTTGATCTGCAAAAAGCAGAAGCGCAGGCAAGAGAAGCAACCATCGAGGCTGGTCTCGAAAGAGTACGATACAAAGCTATGGCTATGCAATCCAGCGAAGACGTGGGTTCGGCGACTGCTGTTGTGTTTAACGAAATTTCTTTGTTAGGTG
>JALYYX010000275.1 GCA_030946075.1 Bacteroidota bacterium
TAAAAAAAAGCCGCATAGAAATGCGGCGTTTGTTAAGAACCTTAAGTTCGGTTCTGTAACCCCCAAAGAAAACGAGTTTGTCGCACTGAAATTTATTGTCAGCCGTATAAAAATATTATGACCTTACTAAAAGTTTTGGTTCTGTAATTTGTTCAGTTCCATCCGTATCTACGTGTACAAGTCTGTAATAAGAATGTTTTGTTTTCTTATCGGAACAGCCATAGCAATCACCTTTTTGTTTTGGATCAGGCCCTAATACTAATGCTACGGTTCTATAGTTTAAACCGTCAATACTTTTTTGAATAGCAAAGTAATTAGTTGCAGTTGCACCATCTGTTTTCCAGTCAATATTAACTTTTTCAGCCTTAACACTCACTGTAAAATCAGTAACATTTACATGCTTTTGAGCCAATACATTGGTAATACTTGTTAATGTAATAAAGCAGATAAGGAAAAAAGGAAGTAGAATTTTATTCATATTAGTGTTTTTATTTTTGATTAGCTATTTATATTATAAGATTATAATTTATTGTTATCCACCTTTACAGGTATTAATTTTATGCCTTTGATTTTATAATACAATGAAGACTGGCGTAAGATAAAAAAGAGAAAAGAGATTATGGTAATTTCAAAAACAGTAGTAAAAATTGAAGTCATTCTTTGTGGTTTAGGTTAACGATTTTTTTCATGCTTTTGTAACAGATAAGTGTTACTGAGGCAGGTTTTAATCACAAAATATCTGGACTTCTTGGATAATAAAAAATGATCGAGGTAATGATTCATTAATTATTACCACAAACATATAGTGGTTTCCCCAGAAATGCAATACCGTAATTTTACTGACAAATAAGTACAATCACATTTATATAAATATTCCGGTAACTTTTAATAATTATCTACTGATTAATCTAATTGTTTAAAAATAATCTACCCTTTATATAAAAAATATAGAAAAGATTGAGATGAAAGAATTGCCATTTACAACTTCTATGTAAGGTGTATATTTAATTTGCCTCTATTCACCCCAAACAGTAATGATAAGATTTCTTTCTCCGCCATGGTTTCTATGCTCACATAAATAAATTCCCTGCCATGTACCTAATGCTAATTTTTTATTATAAATGGGGATAATAACCGAACTGCCAAGTAAGGATGCTTTTATATGAGCAGGCATATCATCAGAGCCTTCATCATTATGAATATAATTATCATGCCCGGGAACAGCTTTATTAAACCATGTTTCAAAATCTTTTCTCACCGTAGGATCAGCATTCTCATTAATGGTTAATGATGCTGAAGTGTGTTGAATAAATATTTGACATAGACCCGTATTTATTTCTTTTATCTGCGATATTGCATTAACAATTTCTGAAGTAATTAAATGAAATCCTCTTTTACTCTCTTTAAGTTGTAATTGTTGTTGAAATATTTTCATGTTTACACTTTTTAATAAATACCAGAAATCTAAAACCTATAATGCAGAAAATTTATTTCTACATTAGCAATATCAAAACTATTTTATGCAATCATCAATCCAAACCAAAAAATGGAGCATTACTAAAAAAATATGGATGCTTTTTGCGGGCACATATTTTTTTATTCTTATGTTGGATTTTAGCAGCAGCGATGAAATTTTTCCTCATTTTGTTTATTGGCTTTTACAGCCTTATACAAATTTCTGGGATTGGATTGTACCATGGACGGGAAAGCACATTCTTCATCTTAATTACCCAATTACTGTAAAACCGAATGGCAGCGGCGATACTACCTATAATTATGTTCTTGAATTATTATGGATTGTTTTTGCATTTATTATTGCAATTGTATGGGCTTTGGCCGATAGAAAAAGACGATCTTATAATCAACTTTTTTATTGGATAAGAATTGTGGTTCGTTATTATTTAGCCTTTGTTTTATTCAGCTATGGATTTGTAAAAATCATAAAACTACAATTCCCTTTTCCTGATTTATTCAGGTTAACTGAAACGTATGGTGATTCATCGCCAATGGGGCTGGCATGGACGTTTATCGGATATTCAAAAGGCTATAATATTTTTATTGGCAGTGCAGAAGTACTGGCAGGAGTTTTCTTATTCTTTAAAAGAACAACTTTGGTTGGAGCACTGATAGCAATGACTGTGATGATGAATGTTGCAGCAATGAATTTTGCTTATGATATTCCGGTAAAAATATTTTCAATAAATCTTGTGATTATTGCTACATGGATTGCATGGTATGATATTGAAAGGCTGATTAATTTCTTTATTTTAAATAAAACTACTGCACCTGCTAAAATAGCAATGCCACTGCAAACAAAATGGAAAAGAATTTTGCAGCGTTCATTAAAAGTTCTGGCAATACTCTTTGCTATATACTCAACCCTATGGAGTTCTATTGGTGTAATAAATAAATATGGCGATAGTGCACCAAAGCCTTCGCTGTATGGAATTTATGATATAGAAACATTTATAAAAAAAGGTGATACAATCCCTCCGTTGGCAACTGATACTGTGCGCTGGAAGCGAATGATAATTTCTTATCCCGGGTACATTCGCATAGCTACCATGCCTGACAGTATTAAATGGTTTAAAATTAATATTGATACAGTAAAGAGAACAGCAGCATTAATTTATTCAAAGGATTCAACACAGATATATTCATTTAATTACAGCGAGCCCGACAAACAACATTTATTTTTTAATGGAAATATAAAAGGTGATAGTGTAATTATTACAATGAAACGCTTTGACTTAAACAACTTTAATTTGATTAAACGTGGCTATCACTGGATAAGCGAATATCCTTACAACAGATAAACATGTATCATAAAATTTTAAATCTTTATTTTTTAGCCTACATAAAACAACCGGCGAAGAATGCTCGCCGGTCTTAAATTTTATATTAGTTCATTACAAATTATTTTGCAGGCCTGTTAACTTCCACTATCAATACTTTTGAAGGTACTTTACCGGTATTTTTTACACCATGCACACCGGCAGCCATCACTGCTGCCATTCCTTTCTGCATTTCCATTGCTTGCTTCTTTCCGTCTTTGTCAGTAAACTCTGAATTTCCCCCTTCAACTATATAAATGGCATTATCAGGATGTGCATGTAATTTAGAAGAAGCACCCGGCGGATAAGATGCCATTAATACCCTTATGTTCATTGTATCTTTAACAAGTTTATACAATTCAGGGGCAACTTTAGTTGCATCCATTGCTGCATCAGTTGTGCCTGCAGTATTGGGCCTGTTTACTTCAAACAAGTAAGCATTGGCTGTTGTAGTTCCAATATTTTTTACACTATGCGAACTGCCGGGTTGTATCATTGTCATACCAGGCGTTAAATCATGTACCTGTTTGCTGCCGTCAGGTAATGTAAATTCCATTTTGGCACCATCAACAACATACAATACATTATCAGGGTGAGAATGCATTGCAGAAGAATCGCCGGGCTTATAAGTAACCTTTACAATGCGGATGCCTATAGTATCTTTTACAACCTGGTAAAGATTAGGCGCTACACTTACTGCATCCATGTTTTTGTTTTTTGCTGTACTATCAGCAGTAGTTTTTGTAGAATCTGATGTAGTTTTATCACCATCATTGCAGGCAATAAATACAACAGGTAATACAAACAGAATTAGTTTTGATTTGACATACTTTTTCATAATAATTATTTAAGGAATGATTGTAAAAACGGTCAGGAGGGAGTTTGCGAAGGGAGAATTAAGCAATAAAAGTAAAAGATATTTTTATAAGTAAAAAAATAAATCTTTAATTAATATGAACAAACCTATTAGGAAATAACTATTACGATTTATGTCACAGTCTTAAAAAATATTTTGGGAATAAAATCCGAAATTTCTCACAATTCCACCCCAATTCCATACACAAATCTGCCTTGCTGAGGATAATTTTTTCCATTGGGAATATTATGAAAGAAGCCTGCATTAAAAGTTGCATGGTACAAGCCAAATAATTTTAAAAGGAAAACATTATTAAGCATTAACCCTGTTTCATGATAACCTTTATCAGGTATCGAAAAATTTACGTTATTATGCACAGCAATATTTGCAAGTGTTCCATACAAAAAATTATAAGCTATAGCTGGCTTTGGAGCAATCGATAATCCCTTGCTAACCTTTGCCCGAAATAATGAACGATTGAACTCATGTGAAAAATAAAAGTTTATAAACCTGTCAGCATAATACTGGTAAGGCAACATTGTTTCCATTGCACCAAACGCATATACAAAATTTCCCTGTCCGCTAAAACCATTACCAGCAAACAATTTACTTAAAGGCAAAGGTTGTTTACTAAATTTAGTACCACCTGATAACAGAAAACGTTCTTTGCCTAACCTGTTTATATTTAGTCGCAGCCGAGTCTTCTGCAAGAGACTCGGCGTCAATCCTATAATTACGCCGAGTCCCCGTTGGGAGACTCGGCTACGACATAGTTATTGAGAATGCAAATATTGTACTTAACAAAAGGATTCTGTGAAAGATGCAATAATAAAAGAAACAGACCTTTTTTAAAAATCCCTGTATCAGTTATGCGTTATTGAATAAAAAAATCTTTCTTCTGAATAGATTGCCAGTTGACCGGAGGGGCCATTCAAATTATATTCGCATCCGTGTGTTGCCCAAGGTAAAGTAAGCAGCATATTTTTCACTTTATAGTCATCCAGTTTTTTTGCAAGCCGCACACTTTGTTCATACCAAACGTGTGCATCATTTTTACCATGTACTAAAAGCGTGGGAACTGTTTGTGGAGTAACGTGCAGCAGCGGCGATTCCGCTAAATACCTTTCGGGAACTTCGTTAGGAGTACCTCCTAAAAAATCACGCTGCACTTCTTTAGAATCCATTATTGCCATCCTATCCGGATGATCGTAAGACCAAAACATATCATTGGGACCATAAAATGCAGCAACGCCTTTTACGCCATTTTCGTTCCCTGTATATGCCATCGTTAGTACGATCTGCGCTCCTGCAGATCTTCCCATTAAAACAAAATTGTTTGTATCAATTTTTAATTCAGCAGCATTTTTTCTAAGCCATGCAAATGCAGCATGTACATCATCCTGCGGAGCAGGGCTATGAAATTTTGGAGCAAGCCTGTAATTAACTGTTGCAACCTGGTATCCGCCATTTGCAAAATAATTATTTACTGCTGCAATCTCACTGTTGTCGCCACGCCTCCATGAACCGCCATGCACTACCACTAAACAAGGCCGAATGCCGGGTATGGCAGATGGAGAAAAATTTAATGTAAGATCAACACCTTCATGCATGGCATAGTGATATGTTTTAAACGCAATTTTTTTTGCACCGTTACCTGTAAACATTTGCAAAAAACTAAAAGGTTTTGCCTGGTGAAAACGTTTCATGTCATAACCTTTAATTCCAAAAGAAGTTTCAAGTCTTTGTTCAAGATCATTGCCGATACTGTATGCTCTAACTATTGGCGAAGACAAGATCATAAATGTTATTGCCCCTAATATTAAATTGGGGATTCTAAATTTTATTGAGAAAAAACTCCATATCAATAACAATAAAGAAGCGATCATAAATATCCAGGGAAACTCAGGAACTGCAATACCGGCATACCATGTTTCTTTGCTTGGAACAGGGAAAAAATTTACAAGAGAAACTACAAAAAGAATCAGGGTTAAAATAAAACGAAACATTTTTAAATTTCATTGATATACGAGTAATTGATTTGGCCAGACTTGCCCCCATTCTAACTCATTAAAAATTATTTCTTATAATCAAAATGCTTATCCGGATAAAGAGGTGCTTTAGGAACAGG
>JALYYX010000276.1 GCA_030946075.1 Bacteroidota bacterium
AATAACTGGATTGAAGGGCAAATAATCTTTATTGATAATTTTGAAAATGTAATTATCAACATAACTAAAGATGAGTTTGAAGAGCAGCGCCGCGGAAGAAGTTTTAAAATTGTTTTTAAAAGAGATGAAATAATTGATAAGATAAGTGAAACCTATGCTGATGTTACAGAAAGTGAAAAACTTGCTTTATTTAATTCAGCCGGATACCTTGAAATAGCGATTAACAAAGGAAATGCAGCAGGTTTATTCGGACTGCAGGGTTATACTGAAAGCCTAAATACACAAAGTCAGTATCTTCAAAACAGACTACTCTATCAAACTATAAAAATTTATTTTGAATAACTAAACCAAAAAACAATGAAAAAGATTTCTCTATCACTAATTATTTTTTCGGCTTTATTTGTAAATGCACAAATTAAAACACCAGCACCTTCGCCCACACAAACCATTAAACAGGATTTCGGAATTTCAACAATAGAACTTGTTTATTCAAGGCCAGGAATGAAAGGACGAAAGATTTTCGGAGATCTTGTTCCGTGGAATAAAGTTTGGCGTACAGGCGCTAATTCAGCAACCAGAATAAAATTTGGCGATGATGTAACTTTTGGAGGTCAAGCACTGAAAGCAGGTGAGTATGCCCTTTATACTGTTCCCAATGAAAATGAATGGGAAATTATAATCAACAAAGGCTCAGCAAACTGGGGAACAGATTATAAACAGGAAGATGACATTTTTAGAATAAAAGCTAAACCTGTTAAACTACCATTTTCTATTGAAACCTTTTCAATGGGTTTTAGTGATGTAAAAAACACAAGCTGTAAACTTAATATGATGTGGGACAATGTTTATGTTGAAGTACCCATAACTACCGATATTGATAAAAAAGTGATGGGGCAAATAAATAATCTTATGAATAAGGATAACCGACCTTATTTTCAGGCAGCTATGTATTATTCAGAAAATGGGAAAGACCTGAACCAGGCATTAACGTGGTTTGATAAAGCTATAGAACAAAATCCTACGGCTTATTATATGTATTATCAAAAAGCAAATACACTAAGCAAGTTGGGGAGAAAAAATGATGCAAAACTTGTAGCACAAAAATCTATGGAAATGGCACGGGAACAAAAAAATGATGATTATGTAAAACTTAACGAAAAATTATTAGCTGAATTGAAATAAAGCGATTGGAGAATAAAAGCGTCTTCTAATTCCCGGAAGGCGCTTTTATATTAATTCGTTTTGGTGTAAACATCTGAAATAGATATGCTGTAATAATAACTAATACAGCCCCAATTACATTCAGCCATAAAAAAGAAATTATATCGGCTTTGTAAATAACAATAATCAAAACTTCTGATAATATAGCCGAGTAAAAAACAGCATTCGCCATTATTTTTTTAAACCAGAATGCCACTAAAAAAATACCAAGTATTACTCCATAAAAAAGTGAGCCTAAAATATTCACTGTTTCAATAAGGCTGTTGCCTAAATTACTGGCTGTTTCTGCAATTATTATACTAAATATTCCCCAGGCCAAAGTATATAGCTTAGAAATCCGGTAATCCATTTTTGGTGTAAGTTCTTTATTAATAAATTTTTTATGAATGTCAACAACACTGCAGGAGGCAAGTGCATTCAGCGCAGCAGCAATACTTCCCCATGCTGCTAAAAAAATTACAGCAATCAAAAGACCGATCAATCCTCTCGGCAAATAATCTATAACAAAACGCAGAAAAATATAATTCGTATCATTTACATCTTCATTTGGCAATGCCCGTTTTAAAACATCTTTGTATTGTTTTTTTATTGCAGCTTTTTCCTCATCATTATCTGCAGAAACAAACCCATATTGTCTCTCTAAATTTTCTAATGAATCTTTTTTTATCGTGGTTTTTGCTGATGCAATTTGTGTATCATTAAAATATATCGGGGCTTTGTTATAATGATAGAATGAAAAAACTAAAACACCAATCATCAATATTAAAAATTGCATAGGCACTTTCACCAAACCATTTACCAGCAAACCCAATTTGCTTTCATGATTGGTTTTTGCAGTAAGGTAGCGCCCTACCTGGCTTTGGTCAGTCCCGAAATAAGAAAGCGCTAAAAATAATCCGCCAATAACTCCGCTCCACATGTTGTATTTATCTTTCCAATCAAAACCATTTGCATTATTTCCGGATGTTATAATATTTAATTTACCCGCCTTGCCGCCAATGTTTAAGGCTTCTGTAAAACCAATATTAGCAGGCATTAAATGAACAACCATGTAACCCGCTATCGCCATTCCTATAATGATAATTATCAGTTGCAGCTTTTGTGTATAAGCAACAGCTCTTGCTCCGCCGCTTACAGTATAAATTATCAGCAGTCCACCCATAATAATATTTGTCCAATGAATATTCCAACCAAGAAGGGAACTTAAAATAAGTGATGGTGCATAAATACTTACGCCTGTAGAAAGTCCGCGTGAAAGTTGAAATAAAAATGACGTGAATGTTCGTGTTTTTAAATCAAATCTTTCTTCTAAAAATTCATAAGCAGTATAAATTTTAAGCCGGCGGAAAATAGGAACAAAAACAACGCATATAATTATCATCGCCAGCGGCAATCCGAAATAATATTGTACAAACCGCATCCCATCTGTATATGCCTGCCCCGGTGCACTTAAAAAAGTGATGGCACTTGCCTGTGTTCCCATAATACTAAGCAGTACTAAATACCATGGCATGGTGCGGTTACTTAAAAAATATCCGTCTAAATTTTTTGAAGTGCGGCTTTTATAAATGCCATACATTATAATGCCGCAGAGAGTAACAGCCAATACTACCCAGTCAATGCGGCTCATGCGGTTAGTTTTTAAAATGTTGCGTTATTAAATAATACAACACAATCTGCAGTACAAGAAATGCAAATACAATTATGTACCAGTTGCGCCAATATGATTTTTCCTTTTGCATAGCATCACCCTCGTTCCCTCTCCGACAGAGAGGGAGGCCGGGCATTTTTTTTATAATGAACAAAGCACTAACATATCATTATATCTCTCAATTCAGCATAAACGGCATTGTGCGTTAGCAAGTCTCCCCTATCGGGGCAGATTTAGATGGGCCTTACTTTCCCAACGCAATTAAATTAGCCATTAACCTGTAAGCACCCGGCACACCTGCAGGCAACTGCCGGAAGAATACCAATGATGCATATACAAAATTTCCTTTTCCATACTTCGCAATTGCCAGACTGCCGTTACTTTGTTTCTCGCCTTTATCATTCATGCCTAAAAGCAATTCGTAATGCGGATCAGTTTGTACAACCTGGTATGTGCTTCGTTCCTGCACCCAGCCTTCAAAATCTTTATCAGTTATTTTATTGGGATAATTTAATGCAGGATGATTGGGCAATAAAAAATTCACTTTTGCATCTTCCTCAGTTACTCTTGAACCTGCGTCAATTGTAAATGGATAAGGTCCAACTTTTACTCTCTTCTGCCCTACCTGGTTACTTTTTAAATATTGAACAATAAGATTACCGCCATTTTCAACATACCTGTTCACCACCTCATTTTTATTGGTTAAGTATTCATAAATATTATAAGCCCTTATGCCCGTAATGATTGCATCAAACTGATTTAATTTCCCGTCAGTAATATCAGCTGCAGTCAAGGGTTTCACATCATAACCCATTGCCTCTAAAGCTTGTGGTACCTTATCTCCTGCGCCAATTATATATCCTATTTTCTTACCAACAATTTTAATATCAAGCTTTACAAGATTAGCTTTTGCTTTTGGAAAATAAGTTATCGTTGGAATGTGATCATAGGAAATTGTTTTGGTGTAACTATCAAATACTTCTGTTCCTTTCTTTGCAGATGCAGTAATTTCTTCTGATATATTTAATTCGTTAGTGCGTGGAATAAAAGTGGATGATTGTAGTTTCCATTTGTCTGAAAATTTTTGTTGTATATCATAATTTACAGAAGACGATTTTGTATTTGATTTTACATTAATTATCGGGGTAACAGGTTTATTGTTTATTGACAAATAATTTTCAATGGTATAATTCAATTCAGTTTTGGGTAACACAGGTATTGGTTGATAAGTATCACCTTTAACAGGATCAATAACTCTGTATTGAACCGGGCGTTTAACAATAAAATCTTCACCACCAATATTTACTAAAAAAGATGTTTCAAATGCAGGATCATTTTCTGCTTTACCAATTAATGTTTGATCTTTTACATCGAATGTATTACCCACTAAAGGATTTTCGAGCCAATAAGGCTGTGATATTTTTTTATTATCTGCAACTGAAAGTGTTTTAGTAATTGCAAGATTTTGATTGGCGGATAAAACTGTGGAAAGAGAGGTATCAAAGTTTTCAACAGTGATACTCTTTACGGTAATTGGTATGCCCTTACGCTCATTAATTATAAAATTTATTTTTAATGAATCACCCTGTACAACTGATGGTTGAGATGAAGTTGCTTCAACATACAAAGCACTGCACTCTTCAATTATTTGTTGCACTTCGGCCAGTTTTTTATTTCTCCAGTTACTTTCAGGTACTGCTTTTATTGATTGAGATAATTTCACCAAAGCAGGAACTGATAATTCAGGCTGGTCTGTTTTATAATTACTGATAATATTATTTATCATTGATTGAATAGCATCACTACCACTTATCCTCTTCCAACTGATTTCAATTCCTTCCATCAGATCATTCTTTGCTGCATCGCCACCTGTTGTTACAAAATATTGAAATGATTGTCCTCTGTTTCTTGGTCTGCCTTCGCCCTGGCTCTTATGCATTGTTCTTGCCTCCCCTCCCATCTCCCCGTAGCTTTTCCCAAGTAATGAATTATAACCACCAATGTCAATCTTTAACTGATCCTCACTTTGCGTATTTATGTTTCCGAAATTAAATGTGTTCCACATAATTCTTTTTGCCTGCCATGGTTTTACGCCATATTTAAATTGTTCAGTAAACCTGTGAGGATCCGCTGCTGCCGTAAATGCTTCATCAGCAAGTATTGCAGAAGCAGCATGGTGGCCATGCCCCGCTCTGCTATCAGGGGGAAATCTTTTTATAATTATATCAGGTTGATATAATCTTATAACCCAAACAACATCGCTTAAAATTTTTTCTTTGTCCCAAAGCCGCAGTGCCTCTTCAGAATTTTTACTAAAACCAAACTCATAAGCTCTTGTAAAATATTGCTCAGCGCCATCTACTTTTCTTGCCGCAATTAATTCCTGCGTTCTTATCAAGCCAAGTTCTATACCTTGTTCTTCGCCAATTAAATTTTGGCCGCCATCGCCCCGGGTTAAACTTAGGTAGGCAGTACGATATAATTTTTCATTGGTTAAATATGGTAACAATGGATTATTCTCATCATCAGGGTGTGCAGCAATATAAAGTACAGAACCCAATACATTTAATTTTTTTATTTGCAATAATATTTCTGAAGATGTATATGCTTTTTGTTGTTGAGAGAACGTGAAAAGTGAAAGGTGAATCGAGAGAAATAAATATAAAAACTTGTGCATGTTGTTCAATTAATTTACGAATGTAGTGCATACTTTATTTTGTAGAATGACAATTAAATAAAAAACCGGATACGTTAATATCCGGCTTTGCTATTATTTAATTCTACTTTATTAATTACTGTTTAAGAATTTTTGAAATTGGCTAAAATCAATTGCAGCTCTTACAAATAAGAAACGACCATTATAACCAAACTGATCAGGGCGGTATAAAAAACGTCCACGATTGCTGTTATCCCTTCCGGCACTGTATCCTCCCGGTGTTTGGTTTACACCTGCAATGGGATTGTTATAAACAGCAGCCGCATCATTCCGTGGATCAATAAAAACTCTGTCGGGGTAAACATCAAATAAATTGTTTGCACCTACACCAAGAGTAAAACCGGACACAATTTTATAATTAATAAAAAAGTCTGTGATCCATTTTGCGCTAAAAGTTTGATCAACGCCTTGTGCAACATCGTTAAAATACAACCCTGTTGAAGAATTAATTGCCTTGGGATCTACCTGGTGTACGTATTGGCTTTCACCAAATCGAACTGCACGAACGGTAAAATCCAGTTTTCCAATTTGATCTCCAAACGTTATGTTCACTTTATTTTTAGGATTCACTACTTCAATACGGGCTCTTTGCTGACGATCAAATAATGCATTTTTAAAATCATTTGCCGGATTTTTTGTGTTATCAGTAAGGCTTGGGTTATTTGCAGCATCATCAATTTTAGAATTGGTTTTTACATTGGTTACTTTATTATCATTAAAGTTTGCTGCTATGGAAAAAGTAGCATTACCGGTTCCCAATTTAAATTTATCTGTTAATACTATATCCAGTCCTTTAGTACGTGTATCAACGGCATTAGTCCAAAATTGTATAACGTTTACATCAGAAAAAGGCGCAAGTAAAGGTGCAACTAACGGATTAGTTTTATTGAAGGCACTTGACAATACGATCCTGTCTTTTATTTTTATATAATACCCATCTACAGTTATACTAAAACCGTTACCAATTTTACTTACTATACCTGCCGCATAGCTTGTTGATTTTTCAGGCTTCAGTGATTGAATTCCAAATACATTTCTTACAATAGAATTATCATTGTTTGCAGTAAGTGACTGGGAAGGTAATCCGTTTACAAACTGTGTAGAAGTATTCTGAAAATATCGCTGGTGTAATGAGGGCGCTCTAAAGCCTGCATTGGTGCTGGCACGCACTGCAAAATTCTTTGTTACATCAATACGTGCACTCAATTTTCCTCCAAGTCCATCACCGAAATCACTGTATTTTTCGTAACGTCCGGCCGCCCCTAATAAAAGCTTTCCTACGTTAAGTTCCCCATCTACATAACCTGCAATTATAGTACGATGTTTTTTTAATGCATCTTTGGGCCCAAAACCTGGAAACACCTGTGCCCCCGCAGCAGCCGGAGCAGGGCTGAAAGTAACTACAGCGCCATTCCCCGGATATGGAGGTAAAGAAGGAATTGTAGCAAGACGTCCACCATTAATATATGAATTAACCTCACCAGAAATTATCTCATATTGTTCATACCTAAACTCAGTACCAAAAGCAAGATTGAATGTTTTTAATGAACCAGTATTAAATTTTCTTGAGAAATCAGCATTAGATGTGTTCTGAGTAAATTTAACTCCACCTGCATCAAATATTGTTTGCACAGGATCAGTGCCGGGCAATGAAGCATTGCCTGTATTTTCTATTGTATATTTAATTTTATTTGTGCCGTATGTATTGCTGATATCAAAATCCCAATCACCAAACTTTGTTTTTATTCCCGTAATTGCAGAGCGGTCTTTAATTTTAGTAAAAATAGCAGGGAGAAATCCGTCAGTGTAAAACAAACTACCATTACTTGTAACCGGCTGTTGTGTATATGCATTCGGATTGCGGCTAAATCCACTTGCATTTCCTAAACGGGTGCCATATCCACCTGTGAAATAAAATTCAGATTTTAATCCTAAAGGTATTCCGCCATTTAAAAATAAATTTGTATTGCTCGATTCTGAATTTCCTGCGACAATATTATGACGGTCATAACCTCTTTGAGTGGCAGTTTGTTTATCCAGATCAATTAACCATCTTCTAAAGGCTGTAGCGTCTGCACCTGCTGGTGTGGCAGGGAATGCACCACCATTTCCATAATATAATAAGGGAATATTATCATTGCCACTTCTGTTGGTTCTGTCTCTTTTTAAATATTGGCCGCTTAATACCACATGGCCACCTTTGTTTCCTAATTTGCTTCCGGCATAAAAATCAACCTGACCGTTAAGCCCGTCTTGAATGTTAGTATTATTATAATCAAGATGCGTAAAATTTTGCCCTATTGTACTTGAAAGATTAAGGCCGGTATAAGTTTTCTTTAAAACAATATTTATTACACCGGCAATTGCATCAGAACCATATTGAGCTGCTGCGCCATCTCTTAATACTTCAATACGCTCAATAGCAGCTACAGGTATTGCATTCAAATCTGTTCCTACAGATCCACGTCCTACAGTACCATTAATATTTACAAGTGCTGTGTTATGTCTTCTTTTTCCGTTTACTAAAACTAATGTTTGGTCAGGGCCTAAACCTCTTAAACCTGCAGGATCAATATGATCCGTACCATCTGATATGGTTTGTCTGGCACTTTGAAACGATGGGGCAACATAAGTTAGCGCCTGCGCCGCATCAATCTGTGCATAATTTTTTAAGTCCTTTGCAGAAATAACATCAACAGGAACCGGTGTTGATAGTTTACTTCTTCCTACCGAACGGCTGCCAACAATTACAATATCTTCGCCGGTTGCAGAAGTTACCAATGATACATCAGCAGTGGAAGTTTCATTTGCAATTACATCTACTCTTTTGCTGTTTAACTGATAACCGGCATATGAAAATGAAACAGTGTACTTACCTGGCGTTACTTTTAATTCATACTCCCCTCTATCATTTGTTGTTGTCCCTTTATTAGCGCCTACAGTTACTGATGCGCCGGTTAAAGGACCCCGCTCATCACTAACAACGCCTTTAATAGTTCCCATCTGCGCTTGTGCAAATGAAAAAGAAAAAATTAAAATAAGGAAATAAATGACTGCCTTAGGCAAATGCAGAATTTTTCTCATAATGTATGTTTTTGTAAATGAATAATTTTGTATAAAGTTTAAAGTTACCCGAATAACTTAAATTCGACAAAAAAATATCAAAAATGCTTACACGAAAATTCATATACATCCCGATCTTTTTTTTATTTATTGCCCATAACCTATCTGCCCAATCTTTAAAAATAAACCCGTTCAATTATCAAATAAAAAAAAATATTCAATGCAAGAATGGCGCTGTTGTTTCTGCACATACATTAGCAAGCCAGGCAGGTGTTAATATCTTACAACAAGGCGGAAATGCAGTTGATGCCGCTATTGCAACTCAGCTTGCATTAGCAGTTGTATATCCCGGTGCTGGCAACATTGGTGGCGGTGGCTTTATGGTTGCACATCTTAATAATGGGAAAAATATTTCTATTGATTACCGGGAAACCGCCCCTGCAGCTGCTTCCCGGGATATGTATTTAGATGCTAATGGCAATCCGCAAATGAATTTATCGCAGGATGGACATTTAGCAGCAGGTGTGCCGGGAACAATAGCAGGAATATTCGCATGCATGAAATATGCAAAACTCCCTTTTAAAAATTTAATTCAGCCCGCAATTGATCTTGCTGAAAAAGGTTTTGTAATTACAGATGCACAAGCGAAAGGTTTCAACAGCACTAAAAATGAATTCGTAAAACTAAATACAGCAACTCCTGCTTTTGTAAAAAATAATTTATGGAAAGCCGGTGACACACTTATTCAAAAAGATCTGGCCAATACTTTAAAAAGAATAAAAGATTTTGGAGCTAAAGGTTTTTATGAAGGTGAAACAGCAAAACTTATTGTGGAAGAAATGAAAAGAGGCAAAGGTATTATCACTGAAAAAGATCTTAAAGATTATAAAGCAAAAACCAGAACGCCAATCATATTTAATTATAAAGGATATACAATTATTACAATGCCATTACCAAGCAGTGGCGGAATTATTTTAGAGCAAATGATGAAGATGATTGAAAAAAGAAATATTGCTGAAATGAAATTTGAAACGGCAGCATCAGTTCAGCTGATGACTGAGATAGAACGCAGAGCGTATGCAGACCGGGCTGAATTTTTGGGCGATCCGGATTTTGTAAAAGTACCTGCAAAAACATTGGTAAGTAAAAAATATCTTACCGGAAGAATGAAAGATTATCAACCCGGTAAAGCAGGCAACAGCACAGATACAAAAGCAGGTAATATTAATGCTGAAAGTGAAGAAACAACACACCTCAGCGTAATTGATAAAGATGGAAATGCAGTTTCGGTAACTACAACTTTAAATGGCGGATATGGAAGCAAAACAGTTGTTGGCGGTGCAGGATTTTTAATGAATAATGAAATGGATGATTTTAGTGTAAAGCCCGGCGTGCCTAATATGTACGGCGCTGTGGGTAATGAAAAAAATGCAATCGCTCCCGGAAAAAGAATGCTTAGCAGCATGACACCAACGCTCGTTTTAAAAAATAATCAGCCATATTTGGTTGTTGGTACTCCGGGTGGAACAACAATCCCTACAAGCGTATTTCAAACATTAATAAATATTCTCGATTTTGGAATGACAACAAATGATGCAGTTAATAAACCAAAATTTCATCATCAATGGTTACCCGATCAAATTGATGTTGAAAAAGGTTTTTCTGAAGACGTGAAAAACCAGTTGGTCAAAATGGGATATACATTAAAAGAAAGAAGTGCAATAGGAAGAACAGAAGTGATTAAAAAAACTGCACCTCAAAAAATAGAAGCAGTTGCAGATAAACGCGGCGATGATGATGCTGAAGGCTATACCCCCAACCCCTAAAGGTAGTCAAGAAAAAAAATCTTATCATTTAATTTAAGAAAATGTCATCAGAAATTGAACATTCTTCGGAAATGCCCTTCAGGGGATTTGGTAGTTTCCTATTATCCTCAATTAGCCGCCTTAGCGATTACAAAAACTTATGCGATAAAGCATTTAGGCAGTTAAATGAAGAAGATTTTCATTTTACTCCGTACCAAGAGTGCAACAGCATAGCCATTATTATTCAACACATGCATGGCAATATGCTAAGTAGATGGACTGATTTCTTAACCAGTGACGGAGAAAAAAAATGGAGACAAAGAGATGCCGAATTTGAAGAACAAAAGTTATCAAAAGATGAATTGCTGACTCTGTGGGATGAAGGATGGAAGTGCGTATTCGCCGCATTAAATAAGCTAACTGAAAATGATCTTCAAAAAACAGTTTATATAAGAAGTGAGCCTTATTCTGTTACTGATGCTATCAACAGACAACTGGCACATTATTCATACCATGTGGGGCAAATAATTTATGCAGCAAGAATAATTAAAAATAAAAACTGGCAAAGCCTTTCCATACCTAAAGGGCAATCAGCAACATTTAATAATCTGAAAAGATTGTCCTGATGTTTACATTAAATTCAACCCCGGGAAGAACATGTTTGGTTGATGGAAAAGAATTTCTGTTCTTTTCAGGATATTCTTATTTAGGAATGAATCACGTAAAAGAATTCACAAAACTTATAAAAGAAGGTATTGATAAATACGGAATATTATTCCCTTCATCCAGAATTTCAAACACAAGATTAGCTTTATATGAAGAGTTTGAAAATACCCTTTCAGAAATGACAGGACTGGAAGAAACGGTTAGTTTTTCATCAGGTTTTTTGGCAGGCAAAACCATTTCTAATATTTTGTCAGATCACGAAAATATTTTAGTTGCCCCTCAAACCCATCCGGCTCTTGATTTAAAATCAACTCAAAAACTTAATGCAATAGATTTTAATAACTGGTCGAATGATATAGCAGAGATTATAAACACCTCAAATAAAAAAGAATTTGTTTTAGCTTCAGATTCAGTAAATATTTTAACGGCAGAGATCAATGATTTTTCTTTTTTAAAAAAAATAAAAAAAGATAAAAAAATAATTTGCCTTATCGATGATTCACATGGCATAGGCATTCCTGGAACTGGCACCGGGACTGCATCTTCGCTTATAAAAAAAGAAAATATAGAATATATTATTTGTTATTCTTTATCAAAAGCATTTAACATTGAAGGCGGCGCTGTTAGTTGTTCAAAAATATTCGCAAATAAATTACGAACACATCCAAATTATACAGGTAGCACTGCAATTAATCCTGCTTTAATACATGCATTTCTTAAAAGCAAAAAAATATATTCCCTGCAGAAAGAAAAGCTTTTTCAAAATATTTTATTGCTTAAAAAAAACTTACCTCCTCATTTTATAAAAAAAGATTTTGACCTGCCCATTTTTATTTGTGAAAAAGAAAATGCTGAAGAAATTTTTTATAAGAAAAAAATCATCATTTCATCCTTTGCATATCCCCACCCTTCATCAAAAAAAATAAACAGGATAATAGTTAGTGCCCTGCATACAACAAAAGACATAAAAAAACTCAGGGAAATTTATTAATTATATTTCTGATTCAAAAGTGTTAAAAACTTTTTTAGAATATTCATTCAATTGGAGCAACGCATTGGTTTAAGTAAATTTGCATCCATAATTCTCTTGCCTGAAAAGATCCTTAAAAATATTATCGAAACTTTTGCTTGCTGCAGTAATGCTGATTGTTTTAGCATGGATACTTCTTCAGATTACCCCTGTTCAAAATTGGATTGTTACAAGGATAACAACCAAATTATCTAAAAATCTTAACTCAAAAGTTTCAATAAAACATGTAGACTTTGAATTGTTTGATAAAATGTTACTGGAAGGAACATTGGTGCTCGATAAAAAAAATGATACGCTATTATATGCAGGCGCAGTGAAAGTTGATATTACTGATTGGTTTTTTTTTAAAGACAATATAATTCTAAAACATGTTGTACTTGATAACGCAATCATAAATATCAACAGGAAAGATTCAGTTTGGAATTATCAGTTTTTGGTAGATTATTTTTCTAACCCAAATAAAAAAACTGACACATCAAAAAATGTTATAAAGCTCGATCTTAAAACGGTTGATCTTACCCATATTAAGGTTTGGAAGAAAGATGAATGGGGAGGCCAAAATGCGTTAATAACTTTTGATAAATTAAATTTTGCAACAGATGTTTTTGATACAAAAAATAAAATTATAAAAATAGATGAACTCAATTTAGTTCATCCTCTGTACTCTGAATACAACTATGTTGGCGCTAACCCAAACCTAATAATACCAATAAATAATACTTTGCCTCAAGCTGCTACCGGCCTGAAATGGAACCCGAAAGACTGGCTGATAAAAGTAAAAAATGTTTCTATACAGGATGGAGCATTTGATATTCAATCGGCATTGGCAACACCTTCTGAATCCAATATTTTTAACGGAGGGCACATAATTGTTTCCGCCATTAACGGCAACTTAAAAAATGCGCAATTTGTAAAAGATACCCTATCAGCAAATATTACTATTGCCGCTAAAGACCGCTCCGGAATTGAAATAAAAAAACTATACACAGCATATAAATTCACGCCTGAAAAAATGGAGTTCAACGATCTTGATCTCATCACCAACCGCAGCCACATAAAAAATTATTATGTAATGCGGTACAAAAATTTTGATTTTGATTTTGCAAACTTTGGCCATGCAGTTATGTTAGAGGCAAATTT
This sequence comes from Bacteroidota bacterium, assembly GCA_030946075.1. Classification (GTDB taxonomy): domain Bacteria; phylum Bacteroidota; class Bacteroidia; order Chitinophagales; family Chitinophagaceae; genus Ginsengibacter. The sequence continues at coordinate 13,293 of JALYYX010000276.1, forward strand.
TACAGGGAGTGAAATCAGCAGCGATGACATTGCTTTTTTTGCCCCAACGCTTTCAGCCTGGCACAGGAATTTTTCACTCAATGGAAATGTAACAGGAACAATAGAAAATTTATCAGGAAAAAATATGCTCATCGCATCCGGAAATAATTACTTGGATGGCGACCTTGATATAGCAGGTTTAACAGGCACAAATAATATTTTGATTAATCTGCAGGCTAATGATTTAAGAACAACTTACAGTGAGCTATCAACTTTTATTCCTTCTCTTAAAAAAATTAAAACCCCTGATTTAAGTGCATTGGGCAAGATAAATTATAAAGGAAATTTTACAGGTACTGTTTCTGATTTTATGGCCAATGGCACGCTGGCAAGCAATCTTGGCACATTGAGCACAAACATTAAAATGAGTGTTCAAAATAATTCCTCAACAATTTATTCAGGGAAAGTTTCAACATCAAATTTTAAATTAGGAAAATTTATAGGCGAGAATACATTGGGGAATATTTCATTTGATGGAAACATTTCAGGAAAAGATTTTACTGCAAAAAATGCTGATATATCGCTGGACGGAATTATACATCAAATAGAATTTAACAACTATAATTACCGGAATATAATTGCCAGGGGAAATTTTAAAAACAAATTATTTAGAGGTGACATAAGTATTAATGATCCCAATATTAAAATTGACAATCTTTTTGGCACCATTAGTTTTTTAAACAAAGAACCACAATTTAATTTTGATGCGAATGTTGCAAAACTAAACCTGCAAAATTTAAAATTAACCAACGATAATTTTTCATTAACAGGAAAATTCAATTTAAATTTTTCCGGGAATAATATTGATAATTTTTTAGGATCGGCAAAAATTTACAACGCTACATTATTAGATGAGGATCAAAAATTATCTTTCGATTCACTTACTTTAAATTCTTTTTTCTCCGAAGGAAAAAAATATTTTACTGCAAAAAGCAATCAGCTTGAGGCTGCAGTTGCAGGCAACTTTAAAATTTTAGAATTACCGCAGGCCTTTCAATTACTGCTTAACAGGTACTATCCTTCATACATAAATAAGCCCGGGAAAATTATTCACGATCAAAATTTTTCCTTCTACATAAAAACAAAAATTATCAACGATTACATTGCACTTCTTAGTAAAAAAATAAAGGGGTTTAATAATTCATCCATTGCAGGTAATTTAAATTTATCAAACAACACATTAAATGTTACAGCAAATGTGCCTTCATTTAATTACAGCAATATTGATTTTAATAATGTAAAATTTACAGGCACAGGTTCTTTTGATTCATTAACACTCACCGGCAATGTAGGCGACGTAATAATTAATGACAGCCTGCATTTGCCTGATACAAAAATTCTTGTAATAACCGGCAGTGATATATCTGATATAAGCATAAAAACTTCTGCAAGCAAAACTTTAAATGAAGCTGATCTTTCTTTACGGCTGCAAAGTTTGGCAGATGGTTTCAAACTTAATTTTAATCCCTCATCATTTGTTATCAATGATAAAAAATGGGTGTTGGAAAAAGGCGGTGAATTAATTCTTAGTAAGAATTTACTTACCGCAACAGAAGTAAAATTTGTACAAAATGAACAGCAATTTATAATATCAACCGAACCTTCTTCCCTTGGTAACAGTAATGATGTTTTTGTGGAATTAAAAAAAGTAAACATTGGTGATATTGTTCCCTTTTTTATTCGTTCACCAAAGTTTGAAGGATTGATGACAGGTAACGTAAAAGTGATTGATCCATTTGGAAAAATGACCGCCGATTTTGTTACCACAACAGAACAATTCCGTTTTGAAAATGATTCCATTGGTGTGCTGAAAACATCCGGCAGCTATTCCTCCGTAACAGGTGATATTGTTGCCAATGCAAACTCTATTAATTCTCTTTATAATTTTATTGCAGATGTTACATACAAAACAAAAGATTCATCATCAAATCAATTAAACGGAAGTCTTAATCTTGACAGATCAAGCATTCACTTTTTACAAAAATATCTTAACTCGATCTTTACCGGGCTTGATGGTTATGCAACAGGACAGCTCAACATTTTGGGGCCAGTAAAAGATCCGAAAATAACTGGCAGTGTAGCACTTAGCGATGCATCATTCACGGTTAATTATACACGCTGCAAATATTTTTTTAAAAATAACTCAGTTATAAAATTTAATAAAGATGAAATGGATTTAGGTGCATTAAAAATTAAGGACACGCTGAATAATACCGCAACAATAAGTGGCAAAATATATCATACTCTTTTTGATAATTTTTATTTTAATGATCTGCATTTTAAAACAGATAGAAATAACGGAAACCCCGGAAAATTTATTTTACTTAATACAACGGCAAAAGATAATAAAGAATTTTACGGACATGTAATTGGTGATGCGGAAATGACTCTGGACGGACCTATAAGCGATATGAAGATGAACATAACTGGCATACCAACAGATAGCAGCCATATTTATTTACCCACAGGAGATGTTGCAGAAACAGGCAATATTAATTATATAGATTTTATAAAATTTGGGAGGGAAATGAGAACTGATATTAGTGCAAGGCAGGAGGCAAATATTAAAGTAAATATGGAAATTACTGCAAACCCTTTTGCAAAGATTGATGTGATACTTGATGAAACAACAGGTGATGTAATTAAGGCACAAGGCAATGGAAAATTAAACATAAGTGCCGGCACAAAAATCCCCTTAACTATCCGGGGAAGATATGATGTACAGGAAGGGCAATACACATTTAATTTTCAAACATTTTTAAAAACGCCCTTCACTTTACAATCAGGTTTTATTGAATGGCAGGGAGACCCCTACCTCGCCAACCTCAATATTGATGCAGTTTACAGGGCAACACAAGTTGATCTTAGCAGCATTGCAACCAGTGCCGGTTACAGCAAAACAAAAGGAGACGTTGATATTATTTTTAAATTAAGAGGAACATTAAAAGATCCCCGACCCGATTTTGAATTCATTTTTCCTTTTGATAATCCACTGCGGAGCGATCCCATTGCCAATCAATATTTAAAAACAAAATATGAATCAGATAAAAATGAATTGAATAAGCAGGTAACATCCCTGCTGTTGTTTAATTCCATTTCCGAATCTCAAAGTTTATTTACTACAAATAATACAGGAAGTTTTGTTTTTAGAAGTGTTGGACAAGTATTATCAAGCACACTTTCGTCATCGCTGAGCAACTGGCTGCAAAAATTATTAAAGACAGATGCAGTAAATCTTTATACCAACATTAATACATCCGATTTTAATTTACAGAAAAGCATTACTCAAAAACAACTTCAAAACCTTGGAAACTTTGGTTTTAAAACATCTTTTTTAAAGAACAGGTTGCTGATAAATTTTGGTGGTAATGTTGATTACAAATTGATTCAAAGCTCTAACAATTCAAATTCAAATTTTTTATTTACACCCGATATTTCATTTGAATATTTAATAACTCCCGATGGAAAATTTAGAGTGGTTGGGTTTAACAGAAGCGATGCTGATATTGGAGACATAGCAGGCGTTACCCGCCGCAACCGCACAGGAATTTTACTCTCTTACAGAAAAGATTTTAATACTTTTTCAGAATTATTTTTGAGAGAGAATAAAAAGAAATAATTACTTTCTGGCTAAAATTGAATGACCTAATTTATCTCTTTTTGTTTCGAGATATTTTTTGTTGTGCTTGTTTGATGGAATTTCAATAGGCACTGTTTCTACAATTTCCAGATCGTATCCGCTAATGCCTGCACGCTTTCTTGGATTGTTACTGATCAATTTTATTTTGGTAATTCCCATTTGCCGTAATATTTGTGCACCTACGCCATAATCTCTTTCGTCCTGGC
>JALYYX010000290.1 GCA_030946075.1 Bacteroidota bacterium
ATAACTTTACTTTGTCTGCCTGGTTTAAAGCCTGATATATCCTTTGTTCCAGATCTACCAATGATTTATAGCGTGATTTATCAGATTTTTTATATCCGTTAGATTCAAGACTACTTAATGCTTTATCAGTATAAGGAATAGCCTTATTCAACATATCTTTTGCATGCATATTTATATCTGCCTTCATTTTTACATCTTCCGGCTTAGTTCCTTTAATAGTCATTACATTCTGTTTTAAATCCACCCCCTGGTTATAGTAATATTGCGCTGCAAGCCAATTTGTATTTACGTCATTAGGATTCAAGGTTAACGCTTTTTGTATTTCGCTACCTATATTTTTTAAAAGAGCGTCCCGATTATTTACTTTAATTCCCTCATCACTATATACATAGGTAAAGGCCTCGTTTGCATAATTAAAATGATACCGTACACTATCAGGGTATGTTACAAGTACCTCATCATACTTTTTAAAGAGCGTATTATAGTCTTTTTTATCTCTGTAGTAGTCCAGTGCTACAGCATCATAGTAATCATCTTTAGGAAAATATTTTTTACCCAGTGAAGAATATTTTAGAAAATTAGCTTCATCTTTTGCATCTTTATAATAATAAGTTAGCCACTGATAAGGTAATTCATAACTTACATTATCACCCCTGGTCTGGGTAATATTTGCATCAGCTAAGGATTTAAAATAGTTTAATGCCTCATCTTTTTTACCCGCATTTAAAGCAGCCTTGCCCATAATTAAAACGAGTGGAGTATCCAGTTCGCTTAATGCCCATTTCTTTTTATAGATATATTGCCCTACTACATTTGCTTTTTTAAACGTATTTAAAGCATTATCAAAATCTTCTTTTTTATTACTGGTGATAGCTGTATTAAAATATGCAGCACCTGCATCGTAATAGCCAGTATATATATTAAATATGGGCTTATACTGATCTTTAGTAAGTTCTAATAACAATATATTTTTAGTGTCTATGTCAATAGATTTTTTAAAAGCCTCAAATGCTTCAGACCTTGGATCGGCAACTAAAGTTTTAAATTGGTCGTTAGCTGCAATCTCCCCATAAATTTTACTTTTAAGATACAAACCGGAAGGGTCACCGGGGGTTTTTGCTACATAAGCATCAATCTCTGTTTTGGCTTTATCCAGTTGTTTAGCATCCAGATAAGATTTCGCTTTTTTAAGATCCTGGGCAAATATTCCGGATAATATAAAAAATGCTATACCGGTAAAAATTATTTTTTTCATCTTGATACGATTTAATTATTGAGGTTTATATTTTGCAAATATGTTTAAATTAATTTTCTTCAGAAGAATTTTTATTGGCAGAATCTTACGGGCTTTCCGGATCAATAGATGAATTTTCGGGTGATTCGGTTGTATCAGTAATCACCTGTATTGGGTCGCCAATTACATTTTCTATTTGTTCATCAGCTTCATGCTCATTAAGTTTTGTAATCGCAGCTATTTCATCGCCTTCATCAAGCTTAATTAATTTAACTCCCTGTGTTGCCCTGCCAGCTTCTCTTATATCAGCTATCGAAGTTCTTATCGTAACGCCTGATTTACAGGTTATCATAAGGTCTTCTTTTTCGGTAACATCTAAAATACCGATAAGCGGTCCTGTTTTATCTGTAACATTTATTGTTTTTACACCTTTGCCTCCGCGGTTGGTAACCCTGTATTCGTCAACTGCTGTTCTTTTACCAAAACCTTTACCGCTAACAACCAGTATTGATGTTGAAGGATCAGCTTTGTCAACACATATCATTCCCACAACTTCATTATTTTTTTCATCTACTTCAATACCTGCAACACCAATTGCTCCGCGGCCTGTTGGTCTTACTTTAGACTCTGGAAAATGAATAGCACGCCCACTTTTCACTGCCATCATAATTTCTTTTTTGCCATCGGTTAAACAGGCATGTATCAATTGATCGCCTTCATTTATTGTTATGGCATTTATTCCTGTTTGTCTTGGTCTTGAAAAATCGGCAACCTTTGTTTTTTTGATAATGCCATTTTTAGTACACAGAATAATGAAGTGATTATTTATGTATTCTTCATTCTGAAGATCTTTAATGTCGATGATGGCCCGAACTTTATCATCAGCAGGTATCTGCATAAGATTCTGAATAGCCCTTCCCTTGCTTTGCTTATCTCCTTCTGTAATTTCATAAACCTTTAACCAGAAGCATCTTCCTTTTTCTGTAAAAAATAATAAGGTATGATGTGTAGAGGCAACAAAAAGATGCTCGATAAAATCTTCGTTTCTTGTGCTACTCCCTCTTGCTCCTCTTCCACCCCTTCGCTGTTGGCGGTATTCTGTTGCTGACGTTCTTTTTATATAACCAAGATGTGAAATGGTAACAACAACATCTTCTTCTTCAATAAGATCTTCCATTCTTATTTCATCATCCAGGTAAATGATCTCAGTTTTTCTTACATCCCCAAATTTTTGTTTCACTTCTGCCAGTTCATCTTTAATTATCTGGTAGCGTAAACTTTCAGTTGCCAGAATTTCTTCAAGGCGTGCTATCAATGCCATAACCTCTGCATGCTCTTCTCTTATCTTATCTATCTCCATTCCCGTTAAACGCTGCAAACGCATCTCCAGAACAGCTTTTGCCTGTATCTCACTCATCATGAAATTCGTCATCAAACCTTCTTTTGCTATATCAGGTGTAGATGAATTTCTTATTAAAGCGATCACTGCATCTAGGTTATCAAGCGCAATAATATAGCCTTCAAGAATGTGTGCTCTTTCTTTTGCTTTTCTTAATTCAAACTCTGTTCTTCTTCTTACAACCTCATGCCTGAACTCGATAAATTCTTTTATAAGATCTTTTACATTTAAAACTTTTGGCCGCCCGTTTATCAGGGCAACATTATTTGTTCCGAATGATGTTTGAAGATCAGTATGCTTGTACAAATGATTTATTACAACCTGTGCAACCACATCCTTTTTAAGGTCAACAACTATTCGTGTTCCTTCTTTATTATTGCTTTCATTGTTTACGTCAGATATTCCTTCTATGATTTTATCAGCTACCAAATGCCCGATCTTTTCAGTAAGCATATCCCTGTTAACCTGGTAAGGCACTTCAGTGATGATTATTTTTTCTCTTCCGTTCTTTGTCGTTTCAATATTCACTCTACCACGAAGCACAACTCTTCCACGGCCAAAATGCAGTCCCGCTCTCACGCCTTCATAGCCATAAATAATTCCACCCGTAGGAAAATCCGGAGCCTTAACTATTTTAATTAATTCTTCAATAGTAATTTCTTTATTCTCAATGTAAGCAACACATGCATCAACAACTTCAGATAAATTATGTGGCAGCATATTGGTGGCCATACCTACAGCAATTCCGCTGGAACCATTTACCAATAATTGAGGAATGCGTGTTGGTAAAACCGTAGGCTCTTTGGTAGTGTCGTCATAATTTAATTGAAAATCGATCGTGTCTTTTTCAATGTCTTCCAGCATGCTCTCTGCGAAGCGCTGCAAACGTACCTCTGTGTACCGCATTGCCGCAGGGCTATCACCATCCTGGCTGCCAAAATTTCCCTGTCCATCAATCAACATATATCGCATACTCCACTCCTGTGCCATACGCACCATAGTGTCGTAAATTGCAGTATCACCATGCGGATGATATTTACCCATTACATCACCCACGATACGGGCAGATTTTTTATACGGCTTTCCGAAAGTATTTCCCATCTCATGCATGCCAAATAAAATGCGACGATGCACAGGTTTTAAACCATCCCTTACATCGGGCAAAGCCCTGCCAACAATCACGCTCATCGAATAATCGATGTAAGATGATTTCATCTGCTCTTCAATGTTTACGGGTATTATTTTACCTCTTGGTGCACCGTTGTTCTGTAGTTCGTTGTCAATAGTTTCCATATATTTTTTAACTGCTGCAAATATAACTTTTAATGATGGGTTTTCCCTTTTCCCTGCATCATAAATTCGCAATTTTTACACAATATTTTTATTGGCATGAATAATGGAAATTTGTTCTTCAAAAGAAGAATATCTTATTATTATTTAGCATGGAATTATTTAAATCATGAGTAAAAAAATATTGCTTTTTGGTGCAGGGAAATCTGCTACAATTCTTATTGAATATTTAATTAAAGAATCTTTAAAAAATAATTGGCGATTAATTGTTTGCGATGCGGACATAGTATTAACAAGATCAAAGACAGGGAACAATGAAAATACAGAAGCAGTTTCAATTGATGTATTAAATGAAACGGAAAGAAAAAATCTGGTTCAGTCTGCAGATATTGTGATTTCGATGTTGCCTGCTGCACTTCATTTTTTAATTGCAAAAGATTGCGTTGAGTTTAGTAAGAATTTATTAACAGCATCTTATGTTGATAAAAATATTAAGTCGCTTGAAAAGGAAATTATTGAAAAGAAATTACTGTTCCTATGTGAGATGGGTTTGGACCCGGGAATTGATCACATGAGTGCTATGAAAATGATCAATTCAATAAAAGAAAAAAATGGAAAGATAGGTTCCTTCGTTTCACATTGCGGTGGATTGATCGCTCCTGAAAGTGATAACAATCCCTGGCATTATAAAATAACATGGAATGCCCGAAACATAGTGCTGGCAGGTAAAGACGGGGCCGAGTACATAATAGATGATCAAACAGTAAAAGTTCCTTACCGTTCTATTTTTAGAAATTGTCCCTTGCTTAATGTTATCGATAATTATCCTTTATGCTGGTATCCTAACCGTGACTCAGAGCATTATATTGATCTGTATAATTTACAGGGAATAAAAACATTTATACGCACAACATTGCGGCACCCCGCATTTGCAAGAGGCTGGAATAAGTTTGTAAATATGCAATTAACAGCAACAAATGATTTTGAAAGTATTAAAAATTGTAAAACATATGCTGATTGGCTCACAGTAAAAACTGCGCCTTATTTCACAAATAAAGATTGGAATAATTATTTACAGATGTATTTAACTGATCCTTTTAAAAATGAATTCGACAGGCAAATTGTTTTTCTGGGCTTAAGGAGTAAAGAATTATTACCGGAAAATTTTAAATGCTCCGCAGATATTTTACAAAATATTATAGAAGAAAAACTTGCAATGAAACCTAATGACAAGGACATGATCGTTATGCTTCATGAATTGGAATATGAGTTGAGAGATAACAAATATGAAGTAAGAAGTTTATTAATTGTGAAAGGCGATAACAGTATGAAAACCGCCATGGCAAAGACTGTTGGCCTACCCTTGGGCATCGCAACCAAATTAATTTTGCAGGGAAATATAAAAACTACAGGATTACATATCCCTATCATCCCTGAAATTTATGAACCGGTATTAAAAGAATTAGAGGAGAACGGAATTGTATTTAATGAAATCAACCTGCCAGATTCAAGAATCTGACAGGTTTCTCAATAAAATTTTCTTTAATTCCTCCACACCTTCTGTTGCAGGCTTTTCAATAAAATAAAAATTTGTTGGTGCAGAGTCAAAGGGAATCTTTTTATCAATGATATATTTGGGAACATCTAAGGGAACATAATTTATTAATCCTGCAGCAGGATACACCTGCAATGAACTTCCTACCAAAATAAATATATCTGCTTCGGTCATTATTTTAATTGCCTTTTCAATCATGGGTACCGGCTCCTCAAACCAAACAATATGCGGACGAAGCTGAGAGCCATCTTCAGCCAAATCTCCCAAATTAATTTCATCTCTAATTTCATAAATTTTATTTGCATCGGCAACACTTCTCATTTTGAAAATTTCTCCATGCAGATGGATAACATTTGTTGAGCCCCCTCTTTCATGCAGGTCATCTATATTTTGTGTAACGATTGTAACATCAAAATTTTTTTCTAATTCTGCAAGCCCTTTGTGTGCTGCGTTTGGTAAGGCCGAAGCAACATCTTTTCTTCTCATGTTATAAAAATCAAGAACCAGTTCAGGATTTTTTTTAAACGCTCCGGGGGTAGCTACATCTTCAACATTATAACCCATCCATAATCCATCACTATCACGAAAAGTTTTTAATCCACTTTCTGCACTAATTCCTGCTCCTGTAAGAACAACAATATGCTTTTTCATCTTTCAAACTTACAAATTTGTTATGTTTTATTTAGGCAAACGGATTGGGCAGAAACATATCATGACACAGGGTTACTTTTATTTTTAATTAGTATAAAGGAGTAAACAATTTTAAAAGATGGTACAGAAAAAATATTTTAAGACAAAGGATTACTGCAAAGTAAAATTTATTCACATAGCAGAAATGCCCAATCTGTAAAGATTTTGGGCTTAAACAGTGATTGGAATAATTCAATAACAATGACTAAAAGAAAAGATGGAGCATTCACATGCGATGTTCCTTTACCTAAAGAAAGCAGGCATGAATTTAAGTATTTGGTAAATGAAAATGAATGGATGAATGATGCTGAAGCTGATGCCCATCATCCGAATGTATTTGGTGGTAATAATAGCGTTATTATTCTTTAGTAAATTATTATTTACATATTTTGATAACTAAATAATTGATTTCAAACATTAATTAAAACTGACTTAGCAGAATAATAAATTCTTCATAAAGAATTATTTTACATTTGTGCATACCAATTAATTATCTGCTAAAAAATTTTAATGAATAGTCAACATGGTTCTTCAATACTTCAGGTAAAAGATCTTTCAGTTTCTTACGGCACATTTCATGCAGTGAAAAATATTTCTTTTGATGTGAAGGCAGGAGAGATATTTGGATTTCTTGGCCCCAACGGCGCAGGCAAAACAAGTACATTAAGTGCAGTAGAAGGTTTATTAAAACCCCAATCCGGTACAATTACAGTTGCCGGATACAACACACGTGAAAAACCACTTTATGCAAGAGCCAATATGGGCGTGCAGTTGCAGGCAACAAGCTTTCAACCGGAGCTAACGCTTACTGAAATTATTAAATTATATTCCGGCATTTATTGCGTTGATCTTACCAAAGAAAAATTGCAAAATATATTACAGGATATAAAACTGGAAAATTCTTCAACAAAAAAATTTAAAGAACTTTCCGGCGGCCAGCAGCAGCGTGTTTCTTTGGTTATTGC